>CAYXDA010000129.1:0-5540 GCA_964463615.1 uncultured Treponema sp. | reverse complement strand
CCGTAGGGCAGGCGCCCTCTTTTATGCTTGCTTGTGCCCGTATCACCAAAAGACTTGGCTTTTGGTGAGTAGTGAGGCACTATGTGCCGAACGTGGGGCAGGCGCCCTCTTTTATGCTTGCTTGCGCTGTTTTTTAATCCCAACCTGGAATTTTGATGGATTCGTTCCAGTTTTCCATTATTTTTATTCCGCTGGAAGTTCCGATTCGGTTTGCGCCGGCGGCAAGCATTTCTGCGGCTTTTTCTGCGCTTCGGATTCCGCCTGATGCTTTTACGCCAAAATCTTTGCCGACTGTTTTTCTCATAAGTTCAATGTGGCGGGCTGTTGCTCCGTTTGGCAGCGGATTTCCGCTCGAGTCTTTTGGAGTTGCAAATCCGGTTGATGTTTTTACAAAATCTGCTCCGGCTTGAACTGCACATCTGCAGCATTCTTTTATGGTTTCATCGGAAAGAAAACAGGTTTCCAAAATTACTTTTACGGTGATTTTTTTTGAATTTCCGGCTTTTTTTGCGGCTTTGACAACTCCGGCAATATCTTTTGTGATTGAATCAAAATTTTGTGACAGCGCGGCTCCGCTGTTTATTACCATATCAACTTCGTCCGCTCCGTTTTTGACTGCTCGCTCTGTTTCTGAAGATTTGTCTTCTGTTGTGGTTGCGCCAAGCGGAAAGCCTATTACTGTGCAAATTTTTACGTCTGTTCCTGCAAGTTCATTTTTGCAAAGCGGAACAAAAATCGGATTTATGCATATTGACTTGAAATTGTAATTTTTTGCTTCTGCGCAAAGCTGCTTTATTTCTTTTTCTGTTGCGGTTTGTGCTAAAAGTGTGTGGTCAATCAATTTTGCAAGAATTTCTTTTTTCATATGAAAATTATATTGAAGTTATTAATTTGAGTAAATTGAAATTCTTAGATTCTTAGATTGAAGTTTTGTTGTATGATTTGGGCGCTTGTGTTTTTGCGTTTTAAATTGGTTAGCCATTGCGAACTGTAATTTTTCTTTAATTTATTGAAAAATCGATTTTCGTGGGGTAATATCTTTGTAGTATTTTAGTTGTAAGGAGAACGACTATGGCTTACAAAGTAGATTCAGATAAATGTGTTAACTGTGGTGCATGCGAACCAGATTGTCCTGTTGGAGCAATTTCAGAATCAAATGACAAAAGAGTAATTGATTCAGATAAATGCATCAGTTGTGGTTCTTGTGCTGCATCTTGTCCTGCAGAAGCAATTTCTGAGTAAAATTGTAAAATTGGTGAAAAACAGGTTTTTTTAGCAGAAACCTGTTTTTTTTTATTTAAAATTATTTACAATTGAAAGTATGAGGAAGTTTTTTCCGTTTCTTTTGTTTTTTTTCTTTTGTTCTGAAATTTTTACGCAGCCTCTTGTTGTAAACACGGATTTTTTGCCGCAAATTTATAAACTTTCTTCCACCGATGTTGTTTTCAGTCAGTTTTCTGAGGTTGTTTTGCATAATGACAAAGTTGAATTTTCCAAAACGGGAGAGGAAATAAATCTTGAAACGGAATTTTACGTTTATATTCCGCAGAAAGGCGAGGATATTATAGATGTTGCGTCTTTTTCCGGAATTCCATATGACACGATAGCAACTTTGAATTCCATAAGGCATAAATCTGAAAAGATTGAAGGAAGAAAGCTTGTTCTGCCTACTGTAAAAGGTGTTTTTGTTGCGCAAAATCCTTCTTCTTCCGTTGAAATTTTAGTTTTTGAAGAATACAAGAGTTTTGTGGAAAAAAATGAAAAAATGTGCTATTCTTTAAATGGAAAGAATTTTTGTTTTCTTTTTGGAAAAAGATTTTCTGCTGCTCAGCGGGCATTTTTTATTGACACAAATATGCGGCTTCCGTTGAAAAATATTCGGGTTACATCTGGTTTTGGCTACCGTGAAAGTCCTGTTTACAAAGAGTGGAAACATCATGCCGGAATTGATTTTGCCGCAAAAGAGGGAACAGAAGTTTTTGCATGTAAGAGCGGGACTGTTGCCGATGTTTTGCGGCTTTCGCGCTTGTTCGGAAACTGTATTATTCTTTTGCATGAAGACGGACTTTCTACTGTTTATGCTCATCTTTCTAAAGTAAATGTAAAAAAAGGTGATGTGGTTTTTGGCGGGGAAGTAATTGCTCTTACCGGAAAAACCGGTGCTGTAACGGGGCCGCATCTGCATTTTGAAATAAGGCAGAACGGAATTGCTACGGATCCTGCGGATTGGCTGGAAATCAATTGATTTTGATATTTTGCGGATATTGTGTCCAAAGATTAACTTTTAGCGCACAAAAGGTTTTTTATGGTTAGAGTTTTAAAAAAGAACGTTTTTTTTGAAATCCTGCTTTGCTTTGCGGTGTTTTTTTGCTATTCGGAAAGTTTTCGCGTAAGAAAAGTTCATTCTGTTTTTTTGCCTGGAAATTCTGTTGAAGAGCAGAATGCTGTGCTTGGAATAAATGATTCGCTTGCTGTTTTTATGCCGGATGACATGACATATATAGAAGGATTTGAACTTAAGATTCAAATTCCTGCTGTCATTGCGGACTGGCGCGATTCTGTTGCGTTTTCGATTTATGACGGAATAAAGCCGAAGCCGAATTCTTCGCAGATTGATTATTCAGGAACCAGAATTTTTGTAACGCCGCTTCCGGCAAAGTTGAACTGGATTGTTCAGATTCCATTGAAAGAGCATAATTTTGGAAAAGACAGCAGTTATATTACAAAGCTGAACGTTATGCCTGATGTTTCAAATGGTTTTGCGTTTATGCGCTTTCAGCCGGCAATGAAAGGCGTTCCTGATGAAACTTATGAAGCGGAACTCAAGGTTGTCTTAAAGCCGATTTTGCTTAACAAGGGAACTTTGCTCCTTAAAGTTTTTACTCCTGACAGCAGAAAAGGAAACTATGAAATTCTTGTTGACAATGAACCTGTTTTGCTGAAAGATGGCAGAACGCTCTTGGATGCGGGAAAACATAATATATGTATTCAGTCAGAGGAATACAGAAGCGAAGTTCGGACAGTTTATATTGACCAGGCAAAGACTTCTGAAGTGCAGGTGAATTTAAAAAGCCTTGCGCCGACTTTGACTGTAACTGCGCCTGAAAATTCTGAAGTTTTTCTTGATGACGAAAAAATTTCTGAACTTGGAAAGGAATTTGTTGTTGAGGAAGGAGAGCACGTTATTAAATGTCAGATTGGCGGATATGAAATGGTCCGCGCGCTGAATATTGAAAAAGGAAAGTCGTATTTTGCAAATCTTACGGTTGACCTTGAAATTTCTGAAGAATAAATGAAAAAAACATTAAAGAAATTCCGGGGTTAGGGCGATAATATAAATACCGAGAGCATTTTCCCCTCCCACCCATGCTCTCGGTTGCCTGATGGGCATGGCTCGGTTACAAACCGAGCCTTTTTTATTGACGAACATAACTGTTTTTCTTAAAATGAAAGAATGACTAAAATCCGTACGTCTACTTATGTTTGGTTTGGCATTCTTTTTTTCGCTGCCATTTTTATGGGCTGTTTGCTTGGATTTGGGCTTGCGGAAACTAAAAATATTGAAAATACAGAATATATTACTTCTTTTGAAACTGCGCTTCCTACAAAACTTCTTGATATTAACGGTGAACTTATTACGGAATTTTCTTCTGATGAAAAGCGAGAAATTATCAGTTTGAACAAATTGCCGCAGCATATGATTGATGCGCTTTTAACGCGCGAAGACAGAATTTTTTATAAACATCATGGATTCAGTTTTAAGGCGGTTCTTCGCGCTGTTGTGGGAAAACTTACAGGCCGTTCGCTTGGTGGCGGTTCAACATTGACCCAGCAGATTGCAGGTACTTTGTATTGCGACCGTACGGAAATGTCTATTTCCAGAAAAATAAAAGAACTTTGGTGGGCGATTCAGATGGAGCGCCGCTATTCAAAGAATGAAATTCTGGAACTTTACCTGAATAAGATTTATTTTGGCGGCGGAACTTATGGTGTTAATGCTGCTTCCAAATATTATTTTGGTCATTCTGCAGAAGAAATAACTCCGGCGGAAGCGGCTATTCTTGTAATACAGCTTTCCAATCCGGCTTTTTATAATCCGTTTGATCATCCGAACCGCGCTATGGACAGACAAAAGGATGTTCTTGCAAGCATGGTAAAACTTAACTATATTTCGGATGAAGAGGCACAGGATTCTTTTGATACTTTTTGGAGCGATTTTGACTATACGCGAACAAGTTCCTCTGCATATATGATGCGTGATGATAAAGCGCCTTGGTTCAGCGAATATGTTCGGCGCGAACTTGGAAATCTTATTTATGGTTCTCAAAATATTTATACAAGCGGTTTTACTGTAAACACAACTCTTAATTTGAAGCATCAGATGGCTGCGCAAAAAGTTATGGACAAGTATATTCAGGAAGCAAACCGCCGTTATCAGGCGGAGCATACTTCGCGCAGCGGAACGGCATTTACTACATACATTCCTATGACAGAACTTCTTTCGCTTGTTTTTAACATTCCGGCCATAAAGGTGAGCGAGCAAAGAGCGGAAGTTGTTGCCAATGCCGCTTACATAAATCAGATTAATCCGATTATAGATGTTGTTTCTATGATGACTGGAATCGGAACTTTAAAGGTTAGCGTTGTGAACAGGGCGAATGCCGACGCTAAAAAAGAGAGCGAAAAAACAACTATTGAAGGAACTATGGTTTCTTTGGAAAATACAACCGGATATATAACAGCGTTGGTCGGCGGTTCCAAGTTTGATCAGGAGAATCAGTTTATAAGAGCGGTTCAGGCAAAACTTCAGCCAGGTTCAACTTTTAAACCTTTGTATTATACAGAAGCTGTTGATTCCAGAAAATTTACGCCGGTTACACCGATTTCTGATACTCCTGTTGTTTTTCATACGGCAGACGGAAAACCGTATATTCCGCAGAATTTTAAAGGCGAATGGGAAGGCGATGTTCTTGTTTGGTATGCGCTTTGCCGTTCTATGAATGTGCCTTCGCTGAAAGTTTTGGATGGAATCGGCTTTGATTCGGCTATTAACCGAGCTGTTTCTCTTTTGGGAATTTCTAAAGAAGAGTTGCCGAGCAGAGCGTTTGTTCCGGGCTACCCGATTGGGCTGGGAGTTTGTTCTGTGCGTCCTATTGAAATGGCGCGGGCGTTTGCGGTTATTGCTTCCAGCGGAAAAGAAATTACTCCTATGGCAATCAGAACTGTGGAAGACAGAAACGGAAATGTGATTCTTAATCCGGAGCGGGAAATTCGCGAGGCGCAGCAGGCGAAGGGCGAAGCGTACCAGATTCTTTCTCCGCAGACGGCATTTGTTATGGAAAAAATGCTTGAAAATACGGTGAATGGTCCTGGAACTTTGAGCGCTCAAAGTTGGAAATTTGACTTTAAGGATGAAAAGGGCAAGCGCTATTCAATTCATGCCGGCGGAAAAACTGGTACAACTCAGAACTGGGCGGATGCTTGGACCGTAGGATTTACGCCATACAACACTTCTGCATTCTGGTTTGGTTTTGATAAGC
>CAYXDA010000128.1:0-5630 GCA_964463615.1 uncultured Treponema sp. | reverse complement strand
ATTCAAGAAACAAAGGCAAATCCATCCCAGCTTTCAGAACAACTGCTGGCTCCAGTTTATGGAAAAAACAGCGGAAACAACATTACAGACGGCGGACTTTTTGATGATTCGCCAAAATACTATTCATTTTTCAGCAGCGCAAAAAAAGCGGGCTACAGCGGAACTGCAATTTACAGCAAGAAAAAACCCGATTCCGTTGAAAATCTTGGCGACGACCGTTTTGATGATGAAGGCCGCATTGCAATCGCAAAATTCGGAAAAATCGCCGTCATCAGCGCATATTTTCCGAACAGCCAGGAAGCCGGTGCACGCCTTGAATACAAACTTGCGTTCAACAATGCGATTTTAAAAAAATGCGACCAGCTTGTACAGGAAGGATTTAATGTTGTGCTCGGCGGCGACTATAATGTTGCGCACACACCAATAGACTTGGCAAATCCTTCAACTAACGAAAAAAATCCGGGATATCTTCCGGAAGAACGCGAATGGTTCACGAACTTTCTGAATGCGGGCTACGTAGACACATTCAGAATGTTCAACAAAGAACCAAAACAATATACCTGGTGGAGCTACAGATTCCATGCGCGCGAAAAAAACATCGGATGGCGCATTGACTATTGGTGCGTTCACAAAAACTACGAAAATAAAGTGATCTCTTCAACAATTCTTCCTGATGTAACAGGAAGCGACCATTGCCCTATAAAAATTCAAATTGAAGAATAAACAAGAAAATTTTATGGAAAAACAAAAATCTTCTAAGAACAAAACAATAAATCTATCTGTTGAAGAAGGAAAAACTTTTTTAGAAAGATGTATTTCTGATTCTGAAAAAAAATCCGCCTATTCAGCAGAAAGCATAACAGACAAAATTATTCTTGGAAATTCGCTGGAAGTATGCAAAAAACTTCCGGTTTCATTTGTAGATTTAATGATTGCAGATCCTCCGTACAATATCGATAAAAATTTCAATGGATACAACTTTTACAAAATGTCCTTCGAAAAATACGAAAAATATACAGAAGAATGGATTTCCGCAGTAAAACCGCTTCTAAAACCGGATGCAAGTTTTTACGTCTGCTGCGACTGGAAATCTTCCTCTGCAATAGAAACAGTTTTGCGGCGGCATTTTTTTGTGCAAAACAGAATTACCTGGCAGCGCGAAAAAGGGCGCGGCGCAAAGAGCAACTGGAAAAATGCAATGGAAGACATCTGGTTCTGCACAATGAATGAAAAAAAATTCACTTTTAATACGGAAAACGTAAAGCAAAGGCGAAAAGTTATTGCTCCGTATAAAGAAAACGGAAAACCAAAAGACTGGACAGAAACAGAAAACGGAAAATTCCGCGACACTTTTCCTTCCAATTTTTGGGACGATATTTCCGTTCCTTATTGGTCAATGCCGGAAAATACAGCACATCCAACTCAAAAACCGGAAAAACTTATTGCAAAACTCATTTTAGCTTCCAGCAACAAAGGCGATTTTGTTTTTGATCCGTTTGCAGGAAGCGGTTCCACGCCGGTTACAGCATTCAAATTGGAACGCAATTTCTGCGGAATCGAAATGAACGAACAGTATTGCGTATGGGCGCAAAAACGTCTGGAAATGGCAAAAAAGGACAAATCAATACAAGGCTATGCGGACGGCGTTTTTTGGGAACGGAACACAAGCGCCTTGCAAAACAACTACAGATAGGAAAATCTGTTCCATCCGCAAAAAGCAGAAGTTCATACAGAAATTTCACAAACTTTTTATTTCCGCAAATCTATGTTATAATGTTCACAGTTTTTATGGAGGAAAAATGCTTGCTTATTTAGTAAATTTCCTAAAGGCTCTTAACTCAAACTCCAAGCCTTCTCAAATTGCAAATTCGTTTTGTATCGGTCTTATTCTTGGTTTTATGCCAAAAAACAACCTTTTGTGGTACATACTGTTCATTTTCTTCGCTTTCGTGCGCATAAACAAATGCGGTTATTATATAATGATTATAATCGGAACGCTTACCGCATATCTTATAGATCCGCTTTTCGACAAAATAGGTTATGCAATTCTTACATTCGCTCCCCTGGAAAACTTTTACGCCTGGGCGTTGGACATTCCTTTTGTCGGCTTTACGAAATTCAACAACACAATTGTTGCAGGTTCGCTGGTTTTCGGTCTATTAGCTTACATTCCGTTTTTCCTTATTATGTATCTGCTCATAAAACTTTGGCGAAAACACATTGCACCTCGATTCAATGATTCAAAAGTTTTAAAAACTATTTATCAAATTCCAGTTGTCGGCAAAATTGCTTCAAAAGCGGCGGAATTAATTTAAAATTTTTTGGAGAAAATCAATGTCTGAAAAAAAAGATACAAATAATAAAAAAACAGCGGAATCTGCCAATTCAAAATCTTTAAAAAAAACAACTGATTCAAAAAAAATTGCACAAAAAAAAGATAAAAAGATAAAACTGGTTTCCGCAAAAAAGCTTCCCGGACTGTTCAAGAAAAAATACACCGAAAAAGCATTCAGCAAAAAGATTCTTAAAAAAATTTATATTGAATCGGACAAAAACCTTGTAGAAAAACAGTTTTCAAAAATCAAAGACAAAAAAGGCCGCGAATTTTTAGCAGTTGATAAAAATTCAACTTTAACAAAAGAGGAATTCAACCGCTGTAAAATCATTGCAAAAGATGTAAAAAATCAGAAAGCCGGAATAAAATTTGTTCCGCTGATTGCAGTTGTCTGCCTTGTTGCCGCAATCGGAATTGCAGTTACGCTTTTTAAGAATGTTGTTGTAAAAAAAGGACTTACAGCGGCTATGCAAGGAATTTTCGGGGCAAAAACAGATATTGCAAAAGTAGATTTGCAGATTTTTGGAGCGTCTTTGCAAATCAACGGGCTTGAACAGGCAAATGCAGATTCTCCGATGAAAAATCTTTTCCAAATTGACAATATCGATGTTGCTTTCAATCTTACAGATTTGCTCAAGGGCAAATTCCATGCAAAAAATATTGAAGTTTCGGGAGTTGCGATTGACACAGACAGAAAATCTTCCGGCGAACTTATAAAGGATTCAAAAACTAAAAGCGAGAAGGAAGTTGTAAAACATGCATCTGAAAAATCTTCAAATCTTGCAGATGCCGCATCAGAAAAACTTAGGCAAATGTTTGAAAACTACAATCCTGAAAAAATGCTTGAAAATTTGCAGAACGAACTGAAATCGCCGGAAGTTGCAAAATCCATTGCTTCCGATGTTCAATCAAAAGTTGAAAAATGGAAGGATGTTCCAAAAGAATATGAAGAATCCATCAAAAAACTTTCTTCAAGCGTTAATGAAATTGTAAAAACAGACTGGGGAAAAATCTACGACGTTTCAAAACTCACAAAAATGCTTGAAAATGTAAATACCGCAATTACAGAATCAGAATCTCTTAAGAAAAAAATTGATTCCACATCTTCAAGTATAAAAACAGATTCAACTGCGGTTGCAAATTATTCAAAACAGCTTAACACTGCAATAAAAGACGACACGAATTTGGTCGATTCAAAAATTACAGAAATGAAAACGCTCTTTTCTGTTGACGGTTTGAAAAATATTATGACCGACGCAATTTCTTCAATTTTATATGAAAAAGCCGGAAAATTTTATCCTTACATTGACAAAGCGATGAATGCTGCGATGAGCGCAAAAGGTTCTTCAAATGCAGATTCGGAAAAGACAAAAACAGTAAAAACTAAAAAAGAAAAAAAGCAGAAAGTTACGCATGAACGATTGCCAGGCCGTACCATCTACTACAAGAACGATACAATTCCAAAACTTCTTGTTGAAAATGTAAAAGCGTCCGGTTATGAGTACAAAACAAATGAACTTTTATTTGAAGGCACTGCAACAGAAATTTCAAGCGATCAGAATATGCGCGGAAAACCTGCGACAATCAACGCGTCCTTTAAAGTTTTAGGCAAACCAAACAGCGCAAACGTAACAATTGACGCACGCAACAACTCTTCCGCTCCTTTGGTTTCCGCAAAATATAACGGCAAAGGTTATCCTATAAATGCAAACGCGCAGGTTTTCGCACTAAAATCTTCCGGCGACATAAACGCAACTTTAACTGCTGACAAAAACGGAACTTTTATTGTAGGCGGAACATTGGATATGGCGCTTTCAGAAATGACCGGAATGGATTTTTCGCCGGAAAATGTCTGCAAAATTTACAAAAATGCGCTTTCCGGTGTAAAAAAGCTTACAGTCGGTTTTAATGCCGGTTATGATGCGGCAAACGGACTTGTTCTGCAGATTACAAATATGGACCGCCTTGCTTCACAAATTGTAACACCGGTAACGAATTCGCTTACAGGCGAACTTAATACAATAGCGGGAGAAGCAAAAACAAAAGTTACCGCTATGATCAGCGAAAAAACAGGTATTGCTTCCGATAAAATAGACCAGTTCAATGATGTGAAAAAACTAATTTCAAATCAAACAGAACAAGTCAACAATCTAAAAAAACAACTTGATTCAAAAAAGAATGAAATCAAAAAACAGATTGAAAGCAGCGGCAAAAACGCAGCAAAAGATGCAACTAAAAAACTGATTAAGAATTTGTTCTAAAAAATGAAATACGAAGGTTGTTTTCGCCCCGAAGGGCGCATAGGAAACCGTCAAACAGCATTAAGGTCATTGACTTCGGAAAGAAAACCTTAATGCCGTTATGTTCTAAACTTATTGGATAACCAGCCTATCAGTCTTTAGAGCTTGTTAAAAGCGGAATAATCATTCCGCCGGCAGCATTTCCTAAGATTACAACCAGAAAAATAAAAAAGTTTTGCAGCGAAAAGGCGTCTATTCCGTTCGCAACGCCGTTATAAAAAGAATTCGCAATCGAATGGTCGAATCCGCAAAGAATAAAAACCGGAATATAAATGAAAACACCGATTTTGCTGCCTTTTTTCCAAGTATCAACAGAAAGAAACATTAAAAGCCCGCAAAAAATTCCGGAAATAAAAAGTTTTAAAAGCGGAGTTTGAAATTTTGCGGCATAAATATTTTTTGCCGGTTCAGAAATCAAAGGAAAAGCGTAAGCGGCTAAAATTCCCAAAATATATGTAGAAAGCAAATTAAATATCAATGTCAGCAGCACAAGACGCAAATATTTTATATTTTTGAACTGATTTGCAATATAACCGACTTTTCCGGTATAAAGGTTAAAGCCATAAGTACAAATTGTATAAAGCCCTGCTGCAAATAAAAATGCGCCCAAAGGTTTTAATCCCACTGCCACACACGAAAGATAAACTGTTCCGCCAACACAAATCATAAGTCCGGAAAGAACAGATTTTTTAATGTCTTCAATCATATTTTTACAGAATATCATATTCTAAAAAGTTTCTCAATGTTGTAAAATATTTATATGTCAAAAGTCGTATTGCGAATCTGCGGAATCTTTTTTTTTATGCTGGCATTAGCCGCCGCGCTGCCCGCCCTTAGCCGAAACTTAGATTCTTTTGCTTTTTTCATAGCATCTCCGGATTTAGGATGGGGATTGTTCTATCTTTTTACAGGCTTTTTGCTTTGTTCGTTCTTTCTGTTCGCACTTTTTTCTACAGGAATTGCGGCAATTTTTGCGGGCGGTCAAGGTTATACAC
>CAYXDA010000127.1:0-5699 GCA_964463615.1 uncultured Treponema sp. | reverse complement strand
ATAAGAGCAAGCGTTGTTATTTCTTCGTTTTCGCTGCCGGAATTTTCCAAAAATGCATAGTTGGCAGGGAAAAATTCAAGTTTTATATTGAACGGAAAATCTGATTCCGAGTTTGGAAGAATCGGCAGTTCCATTGCCTGATATCCGTTTTTTTGAAGAAAATAAAGCAGATTTTCGCATTCGGTTCTTCCTTTTTGCTGTTCGGCAGACAAAAAACTTGTGAAAAATAAAAAAATAAATGCCGCAATAGTGAAAAAAGAACTGTTTTTCTTCATATAAATAGATTATAATATTAATGGTTTACATTGCAAGAACTCTAAGTTATAATTTGCTTTGTAGATTTTAGGAGATACGAGAACGGATGAGCGCAGCAGGTAAAAAAATGATGATTGAGTTGCCGTTAAAAGTTGTTTTAACAGAAGACGGCGCTTCAAATTTTATTAGTCATAAGAAAAAGTTACTTCGTTTTCGTCTTGCGGACAACATTGATGAGTACGGCATTTCTATGAATAAATTTTCGCCGCAGTCCATTCAGAGCATGCTTATGCTGGACTATATTTCGAAAATTGAAATTTCTATGCCGGAATTTGTTACTTCGAGGCAAGAAGTAATGGATCTTTCAAAAATTATTGTATATTCATTGCTTTACAAGCAGTTTGACAGAGATATTTATGCGGCCATTATTCAGTGCGATTGTGTTCGGAAATATAATCGTTCGCACGCAGCCCAGCTTATTGATGAAAAGACAAAGATGAGCGAAAAGCAGCTTCGCACAATATTGGCAAGCAAGGATGAAGTTATCGGAACAACTAGAAAAGAAATCTTGGATCCGGTTTGGAAGCAGATTTGCGACAGTAAAGATTATTCCATCGAAGAAAAAAACATCTATATGCTGATGACTGAAAAATTTATGAACAGAATGAGTCTTCAGGATTGGTATGTTATTACTTTGTTTCATAACAAAGAAGGCTTTGATGATATGATTATTCAAATCAGAAACATATTGAGCCAATATATGGAAAAATCAAAGGTTGCCGAATATATTTCCGTAATGGTTATGGAACTTGCCCTTAACAATGAGAATACTAACATCCGCAAAGAAGCGAAAAGTATGTATCCTACTGTAGATGATGTGAACGCGCTTGTTGTTGATCCGGAGGTCCGTTCAAAAATTGTAAAGGAACTTCAGAAAAAACGTGTTCTTGTTTCTATTTCATGGAAACTTGGCGGCGGTTCAACTTCAATAGGTAAGCAGGGAAGACTGCAGATTACTTTGTATAATAAAGATGATGAGTTCCAGGAAGTAAAGGAAAATATTGAAACAAAGGCTAGTGCGGATACAAACAAACGTACTCTTATTGATTTCTACCGGGAAACTCCGGATGGCGGCGGAACTGATTTGGGACTTTATTATCTTTCATATCTTGATGATGCTTGTAAAAAAGTTAATGTTAAGTTTGAATCTATTGTAAATCAGTTTTCTACCAGCGATCTTACAGTCATTAACCTTATTTTCAATTTTTAATTATGAACGACGTGCCCATATCAAAACTGATAATTATAATATGCTCGATTTTTGTTTTGGTTTTTGCAGGTTGTTCTGATTCTCAGACTGAACTTGTAAACGCAAAAGGATATGTTGTTTTTGATTACAAAGATGATTCCAGCGTTCCTTCCGCAAAACTTGCCGCGTTTACAGAAGTTTCAAGTGATGTCCGTAGAGTGGATTCTGTCCGGATAAAAAACCGCAGCACTCAAATTGAGTGGAACTGTGCGGAACCTCTGATTTTTTCTGACTCAAAACGTCAATGGGCTGGTTATACGGAATGCGTTTCTCCTGAAAATTTTAAGATTCCTTCTGGAATTTATGATTTTTCTTATATTGATGCTCAGGGAAATGAAAATTCCGTACCTTTCACTGTAAGCTATAATGAAAAACTTCTTTCCTCAAATTCGTCTTCCGTAAAAGAAAAGCTTTCTGAAGACGTAAAGGAAAAAATAGCGGTTTATTCTGCAAATGGAAGTTTAATTTATTACGGAGAAAAAAAAGATTCATGGAATGAAGAACGAAATATTTTTTCTTCGAACAGCGGTTCTTTTTATTACAGAACGGTTTATGCAGAGCTTGTGGATTCGGTTTTGCTGATTATGCCGCCTGTTTATAATAGCGAAAAAAAGCAGATTTCTGCTGATAAAAAATAAAATTAATAAAAAAAGGAATTTATGGGTAGCGAACAGTTTCAGATTAAAAAAGAACAGGAATCTTCTGAAGATTCTGGAGATGTGGTCTCGAAAAACCCCTTTTACAAGGCGGTAAAGACTTATGTGCTTAGAGCAGGGCGTATGACCGCGGCTCAGGAGCGTGATTACGCAGAACTTTCAAATGTCTGGTGTATTCCCTATGAAAACAAAAAACTGAATTTTCTGGATATTTTCGGAAATACAAATCCTGTTGTGATTGAAATAGGATTTGGAATGGGAGCGGCTACTGCTCTGATTGCGGAACAGAATCCGGATATAAATTATATTGGAATTGAAGTTCATACGCCTGGCGTAGGAAAACTTCTTGGAGAAATACGCACAAAGGATTTGAAAAATCTTTACATAATTGAACATGATGCTCTTGAAGTGCTTGAAAATATGGTTGTTGACGGATCTGTAAACGGTTTTCACATATTTTTTCCGGATCCTTGGCAAAAAAAGCGGCATCATAAGCGCAGAATGGTTCAGCGGCCTCATACTGATCTTTTTGCAAAAAAACTTGCTCCGGGCGGTTATGTTTATTTTGTTACAGACTGGCAGGAATATGCAGATTCTGCTCTTGAGCAGTTAAACGAAACTCCGGGACTTCATAATAAATACAACGGTTTTGCTGAACCTCAAGAATGGAGACCGCAGACAAAATTTGAAAGAAAAGGTCTTGAAAAAGGTCATGTTATAAATGAACTTTATTTTGTAAAAAACGAAGATGAATGATTTGTTTGATGTAGAAAAATCAGCTGAAGAAAATAAAAAGGCCTTAAGAATAACAGAGTTGACTTCTCTTATAAAACGTTATCAGAAAAGTTATTACAACGGAGAAGGAGAAATTTCTGATGCTGAATTTGATAAACTTTGGGACGAACTGAAACTTCTTGATCCGGAAAATGCTGTTCTGAAAAAAGTTGGCGCAGATTCCGGAAATTTTCCAAAACTTCATCATGTAATGCCAATGGGAAGTCAGGAAAAAGCTGCTACGCCGGCACAGTTTTTAGATTGGGCAGAAAAACACGTTTACAAAGAATATCTTGTTGAATATAAGCTTGACGGAGCCAGTCTTGAACTTCAATATGAGCACGGAATTCTTATGCATGCGGTAACCCGTGGTGATGGTGCCGTTGGTGACGACATAACAAAAAATGCTAAGAAAATGAATGGTGTTCTTGCCGCGCTTTGCGATTCTTTTGGTAAAATTATTGATTATACCGGCGGAGTCCGCGGCGAAGTTATTATGACTCACGAAATTCATGCGGCAAAATTTGCGGATAAAGCGAACTGCCGCAATGCTGCAAACGGACTTATGAAGCGCAAGGACGGCGAAGGAAGCGAATATTTAAAACTTATAACATACGATGCTTTTGCTACGGAAGGAAATCAGCCGTTTTCCGATGAAGAAGAAAAAATCGGATGGCTGAAAAAAATGGGATTTAACGTTTGTCCCTTATTTATTGCAGGGTCGCCGGAAGAAGTTATTGATTACAGAGCGCGTGTTATGGAAGAGCGTTCTGCGCTTGAATATGATATTGACGGATTGGTTGTAAAAGAACGGAAAATTGATTTCGCGGATGCAAGTCGGAATCGCCCTGACCGTCAGATTGCATTTAAATTCAGTTTGGAAGAAGCGGTTTCTACGCTAAGAAATGTGGAATGGAGCATTAGCGGAGGAACTTATACTCCTGTTGCTGTTTTTGACGAAGTTCCATTGAACGGTACGATAGTTCAGCGCGCAAGTCTGGCGAATCCGGATACAATGCGTGCGCTCGGCGTAAAAATCGGCTGCAAGGTGGTTGTTGTTAAGCGTGGAGAAATTATTCCAAAAATAGAAAGAACAATTCACGAAAATAGTTTGTGTGAATTTGATGTTCCGGAGCCGGAAATTTGCGAATGTTGCGGAACTGAACTTGTTGATGAAGGAAGCCGACTTTTTTGCCCTAATAAAAATTGTGAAAAACGGGTTTTGCATCAACTTTTAAAATGGAACACAGTTGTTGATATACGGGATTTGGGCGAAACTTTGGTAAAATCTCTTTTTAAAAGCGGAAAAGTAAAATCTATTACAGATTTGTATTCCCTTACAGTTGAAGATTTGACGCCGTTTTTTCTTAACGAGGAAAGTATTGCGAATGAAAAAAAATCTCTTGGTGCGGAAAAAGTTGTAAATTCTATACAGAATCACCGTGAAATGCAGTTAAGCGTTTTTGTTGCCGGTTTTGATATTGAAGGAATTGGTGAAACTACAGTTGAAAAACTTATTGCGGCCGGATTTAACACGCTTGAAAAACTTTTAAAAATGACAGCGGAAGAATGTGCAAAAGTTTACGGTTTTGCAGAAACAATGGCAAAAATTGCTGTGGAGGGTCTTGCTGAAAATAAGAAAGAAATGCTTTTCCTTGCGCAGAATGTAATAAAAATTCGTGAAACTGACGGAGGTTTGCTTAGCGGCAAGTCATTCTGCTTTACAGGCGAACTTGTTACAATGAAAAGAGCTGAAGCCGAATCTCTTGTAAAGGCAAACGGAGGAACTTGCAAATCCAGCGTTACAAAAGATTTGTCTTATCTTGTTACAAATGACACAGCTTCCGGTTCTTCAAAAAATCAGAAAGCTTTAAAATTCGGAATTCCTGTAATTGACGAAAAACAGTTTTTGGCTATTATTGGAAAATAGGTTATGACTGCAAAAAAAATCCGCAAGTCAAAATTATTTTTTATCGTTCTCTTAGCTGTTTCAGGAATTATACTTCTGTTTGAACTTGCCGCTTTTCTTCAGTGTTATTATTTTGTAAAAAAAGTTCCTGAATTTAGCGGACAGATTCTGCGCGTTATTCTTTTTGGTTCAAGTGAAAATCCTGAAGGAGAAACTGTAAGTGCAAAAATTGCAGTTCTTGATTACAATGGTTCAGAAATTGCGGTAATTGAGCGTTCCTGGCCAAAACCGTATCTTGCAGTCGATTTTAGAAGCGCTTCTTTTTTGCAGAATACTTATTTTTTTCCTGAAAAAATTTATGGAACTTCATCTGTTTCTGAAAGTAAAAATATTTTCGAGCGGCATTCAAGCTCGTATCTTGACCGATATTACATAAAAAAAAGCCATTGTCTTTTAGGAAATAATGAACTTCAGAAAAAAGCTATGTTCAGTTTTTTTAAATTTGCATTAAACAAAAACACCGTGAATCTTTCTTCCTGTGAAACAGGAAAATATTACGGTGTTTTTGCTGAAGACGGAATTCTTACTGTTCAAGCAGAGTGAAATCCTGCATAAAAAATTCCGGTTTTACAGCAGCCATATTAAGACGTACTTCCCAATGAAGATGCGGACCTGTAGCAAGTCCTGTGGAACCTGAAAGTCCTATTTTTTCTCCGGCTTTTACATAATCATTTTCTTTTACGTTTAAACTGCTCATATGATAATAAAGACTGTAAAGTCCAGGCAAATGTTCAAT
>CAYXDA010000126.1:0-5727 GCA_964463615.1 uncultured Treponema sp. | reverse complement strand
ATTAATATATATGTGAATATTATTAAAAATTATCCGGATATCCGGGAACTTACTTTACAGCACGGAATTGAATATCCATCAGACAGTGAACTTGTTATGATGATTCTTGGCTCGGGAACGAAGGGAATTCCTGTTGAAAAGCTTTCGGAACAAGTTGTAAAAACTTTGATGAGCACAAACCGCGAAAATATCGTGGAAAAACTTCTCAAAATAAAAGGCATGGGCACAGGAAAAGCGCTTGCAGTTGCTTCTGCAATTGAACTTGGGCGCAGGCGAAACAATCACAAAAACGCGATTTTAACAAAACCTAAAGACGTAATTCCGTTCATTCAGAATTACTCCATGCAGGCGCAGGAACACTTTTTGTGCATTACGCTGAACGGCGGACACGAAATTATGCAAATCCGCGTTGTCAGCGTGGGAACAATAAATCAAACGATTGTTCATCCGCGCGAAGTTTTTTCCGAAGCTTTAATTGAAAACGCGGCGGCAATAATAGTTGCGCACAATCATCCTTCCGGAAACTGCGAACCTTCGGACCAGGACTTGAAAACAACAAAAGTTCTGCTCGACTGCGCTGACCTTTTGGGAATTTCGCTTCTTGATCATATTATTTTTTCAAGAACAAGTTATTTCAGTTTTTTGGAACACGATTTGATTAACGAATGACAGCGGATTATTAGCGTCCGCTGCAAATTCAAAACCGGTTATTCAGAATCGGATATTTTCAAAAGCATATAAAATCACTATTATAAAAATATGAAGCTTTATTCAAAATCTCAAGTTATCACAATTACAGTTGCAGGAATGATTTTGGCAGCAGCAACCGCTTCGGCAATTACTGCTAAATCCGGCAAAAATAATATAAAAACGACACAGACTAAAACAGAAAATACAAGTGCAGACAGCGATTTTAGTTTGTTTCAGTCGGAGCAAAAAGATGACTCAACACTTACAGTTTCTTCCGGCGACACCTCTTACACTCAGGATGAAATTCAGAATATAAATGTTTATCAAAAATGCGCACCTGGAGTTGTAAACATAAACACACAAATTTCAGGCGTAAACTGGTTTTTGGAGCCTGTAATTCAGGACGGAGGAAGCGGAAGCGGTTCTATAATTGACAAACGCGGATACGTTCTTACAAACGGACACGTTGTAAAAGGCGCGTCAAAAATTTACGTTTCTCTTTCTGACGGAACCCAATATGAAGCAAAAATAATCGGGCAAGACAGAGATTCCGATTTAACTGTAAT
The DNA here is from genome assembly GCA_964463615.1 of uncultured Treponema sp. GTDB lineage: Bacteria > Spirochaetota > Spirochaetia > Treponematales > Treponemataceae > Treponema_D. The sequence continues at coordinate 4,471 of CAYXDA010000126.1, read as the reverse complement.
AAAATTTGACCCGCCGGAAGAAATTGTTTTGCAAACAATAGGATTTGGAACTTCCGCAAATTTAAAAGTAGGGCAAAAAGTTATTGCAATCGGAAATCCCTACGGCTTTAACAGAACGATGACAACCGGAATTGTTTCCGCTCTTGGCCGCCCTATAAAAAATCCGAACACGCAGCGGATTATCCGCAATATGATTCAGACGGATACGGCTATCAATCCGGGAAATTCCGGCGGACCGCTTTTAGATACAAACGGAAAAATGATTGGCGTAAACACAATGATTTATTCGTCTTCCGGTTCTTCCGCCGGAATCGGTTTTGCAGTTCCAGCAGAAACAGCAGTGCGAGTTGTAAGCGACCTTTTGAAATACGGAAAAGTGCGCCGGGGACAAATGGATGTAACTTTAGTTCAACTTAACAATACAATCGCAAACTACGCAGGATTAGACATTTCATCCGGACTCTTAGTTTCCAGAACGCAAAAAGGCGGCAATGCAGAAAAAGCGGGAATTATTCAGGGAACGCAGGCTGTGCGGTACGGTTACAACCAGAATATCATTTATTTGGGCGGCGATGTAATCACAAACATAGACGGAATCGCGATTTCTTCTTACACAGATTATTATTCCGCTTTGGAAAGCAAAAAACCTGGCGATTCAGTAACCGTTACAGTCCACAGAAACGGAAAAGACAGAAAACTGACTGTTATTCTTTCAGAAGAGGCTACAAATATATAAAATATGCGGAAATTCGTTGTAGAATCACCTTACAAACCTAGCGGTGATCAGGGGCAAGCAATAGAAAAACTCAGCGAAGGTTTTTTGCGCGGGGACAAATATCAGACGTTAAAAGGCGTTACCGGTTCCGGCAAAACTTTTACAATGGCAAAAATAATTGAAAAAGTTCAGCGGCCGACTCTGATAATCAGCCATAACAAAACCTTGTCCGCACAACTTTATCGTGAATTCAAATCTTTTTTTCCGAACAATGCAGTTGAATATTTTGTTTCTTACTATGATTACTATCAGCCGGAAGCCTATGTTCCGGCCAGAGACCTTTACATAGAAAAAGACGCATCCATCAACAAAGAAATCGATCAGATGAAAATGGCGGCAACTTATTCGCTTATGGAACGCCGCGATGTTATTGTAATTGCAACAGTTTCGTGCATTTACGGATTGGGAATGCCGGAACTTTACAAAAGCATGCGGATTCACATTGAAAAAGGAAAACCGCTCGACATTCACAAACTTGCAGTAGAACTTGCAAATATCCAGTATTCCAGAAATGATATGGTTTTGGAACGCGGAAATTTCCGAATTCGCGGAGACGTTATAGAAATTTATCCGCCATACATGGAATTTGATGAAGCTTACAGAATTGAACTTGACTGGGATACGGTTTCAAGAATAAGAAGGTTCAATGCAGTTTCCGCTCAAATCACAGAAGAACTTGATGAAACAACTGTTTATCCGGCAAAAAACTTCGTAGTTCCGCACGACCAGCTGGAAGAAGCAACCGGAAGAATTCAAAAAGAACTTGAATGCAGGCTGAAAGAATTAAACTCACAACACAAACTTTTGGAAGCGGAACGTTTAAAAACACGTGTAACTTACGACATTGAAATGATGAAGGAAATGGGCTACTGTTCCGGAATTGAAAATTATTCTGCGCCCATAGCAAACCGCGCGCCCGGAGAACCGCCGGCAACTCTTTTGCACTATTTTCCGTCAGATTTTCTATGTATGATTGACGAAGCGCACATAACAGTTCCCCAAATCGGCGCAATGTATGAAGGAGACAGAAGCCGCAAACAAAATCTTGTAGACTTCGGCTTCCGCCTGCCGAGCGCGTTGGACAACCGTCCGTTAAAACAAGATGAATTTTCAAAACTTTTGAACCAAGTTATTTACGTAACGGCAACTCCGCGCAAAGAAGAAATAAAACAGTCAACTCAAGTCGTGGAACAACTTATCCGCCCTACCGGACTTTTGGATCCAATCGTAGAAGTGCGTCCAAGCGAAGGTCAGATGGAAGATATCTACAAAGAAATAAAAGAGCGTATTGCCAAGCGAGAACGCAGTCTTGTTCTTACTTTGACAAAAAAAATGGCGGAAGATTTAACCGATTACCTTACGGATTTGGATTTAAAAGTAAAATACATTCATTCAGAAATTGACACTTTTGAGCGCGTAGAAATTTTAAAATCACTGAGACTCGGCGAAATTGACGTTCTGATTGGAATCAATCTTCTGCGGGAAGGAATAGACTTGCCGGAAGTTTCGTTTATTGCGCTTTTAGATGCAGATAAAATCGGATTTTTGCGCTCTACAACTTCGCTGATTCAGATTATCGGCCGCGCCGCCAGAAATGCAGAAGGAAAAGTCGTAATGTATGCGGACAGAATGAGCGATGCAATGAAAGAAGCTATTGAAGAAACAAAACACCGCCGAGAAGTCCAGGAAGCATACAACAAGGAACACGGAATTACACCTCAAACAATAAAAAAAGAAATCACTGACATTCTGGAACATCAGAAAGAAGACGCAGAAGAAAACGCCAAAGTTACGGTGGAAACGCTGAAAAAGAGCGCAAATCTTTTTGATAAAAAACAGCGGCTAAAACTTATAAATGCTTTAAAACAAGAAATGAGCGACTGTGCGGAACGGCTGGAATATGAACAGGCCGCCGCAATCCGCGATCAAATAAAAGAAATAGAAGCGCAGTATGGAAATTAGACAAATTCCCATCTTGACAGTATCGCTAAAATTTTATAATCTGTAAAAACTCACGTGAAAACATAAGGTAGGTATAGATATGTCTAGATCTTGTGACATTTGTGGAAAAGGTGTTATGCACGGAAACCATGTTTCTAAGTCTTTCAATCACCTTCGCAGAACTTGGAAACCGAATCTTATTTCTGTAAGAGCTGTTTTTGATAACGGCCAGGTAAGAACTATCAAAGTTTGTACACGTTGCTACCGAAGTGACTTCCTTATCAAAAAGGTAAAGACACCAAAAGCAGCTGTAGAAACAAAATAAACACTTTCCAATGCACCGCATCTGACGAGATGCGGTTTTTTTATTTTTGAACGCTATCAACTATGCTTCCAGAACAAGTCCGTCATAACCTGGTCCTACAGAACCGCCTTTATTCACAATTTCCAAAAGATTAGGAAAATCGACAAGCTGCTCAGCCGTATAATTTTGAATTTCAACATGCGTCATCAAATGACAAATATGAACAAACCAGGTGTGTTTGGGGCTTATTTGCTCCGCAACTTCCATTGCCTGTCTAAAACCAAAATGAGTTGAATGAGGTTTTACTCTAAGTCCGTCAATAACGCAATGTTCAATAATCCCGCCTTTTTCACGCAAAAGTTCAATACTGCTTTGCGGAACAAAACTTGTATCTGTCAAATACGCAATCGAATGAATTTTTCCGTCATTTTCATTCTTACAAGAAAAAAGCCATCCTGTATCATCAAGCCGGCCGTGAATTAAAGGAATCGGAGTTACAGTCAAATCACCGAATTCTTCAGGAGGATTTTTCAATATATCTTCGCAGTCAACAAGCTTCAAATTAGGTTTTCCGCCGCCAATCTGAGTGTTCTTCTTAAAAATATAACTGAACCGCTCCTCTACATCTTTAATAGTCTGACGGTTCGCATAAACATTCAAAGGCTTTCCGCTTAATGTACGTGCCAAAAGCTGCGGATTTACACCGGCATTTTCCGGATTATCCTTTAAATACTGCTCAATTTTATCGCTTCCAGTTGTATGACTAAAAACCCGAATATCATCCAAACCGTGCAAATGATCAGCATGCGAATGAGTCAGAAGAACTGCATCAATCGATTCTATATTGTATTTCAAACACTGAAGTCTGAATTCAGGTCCTACATCAACCTGCAAATGCGAAACAGAACCGTTTTTATTTTGATTTAAAACATACGCACTGCACCTGAAACGCTTGTCGTGCAAATCCTGCGAAGTACAAACGTGGCAATGGCAAGCAATACAAGGAATTCCGTGACTTGTTCCAGTACCAAGCAAAATCATCTTCATATTAAACTTCCACAAAAAATATATAACTCAAAAATACAATATTCAAGAGAAAAACTGAAAAGTTAAACAAAGAAAAAATCAACTTTCTTTTTAAGACATTTTATATTGCGTTTTCCGCTCCCAATCATTGAAGTAAAACAAAAAAAATTATATAGTTTAGGTGAAATAAAAAATTCGGCCCAGCCGATTTTTATAGGAGCATTTAATGACAGTTAATGACATTAAAAATGCCAAGATTAAATCTTGGATTGAAGAATGTGTAAAAATGTGTGAACCAGACAACGTTCGCGTTATTGACGGTTCTACAAAAGAGTACGATGAATTGATGCAGAAATGCGTTAATGAAGGTCTTGCTACTCCATTGGCAAAGAAACCTAACAGTTTCCTTTTCCGTTCAGATCCTT
>CAYXDA010000125.1:0-5801 GCA_964463615.1 uncultured Treponema sp. | reverse complement strand
GGTCTTTTTTTTGGTAAACCGTTATGGCGCGGGGCTACAAGTGGTCCCGCGCAAATTAATTCATCACAAATATAGTTTTGCAATACTATTACGGCGGTCTTTTTTTTGGTAAACCGTTATGGCGCGGGGCTACAAGTGGTCCCGCGCAAAATATTTCATAACAACTAAAGTTTTGAACTGCACAGATTTTATAAAAAATCAGCAATTCCTATTTATTATTTTAAACGCTATAATATTCAACATGGACAACAAAAACTCTTATCAGGCCGAACTTTTTTTTAACCGGCTTTCGAAAAATTTTAAAACTTTACGTAAATGGGCGCGAAAAAACACAATTTCCTGCTACAGACTTTATGACCGCGATATTCCGGAAATTCCAGTATCGCTTGATGTTTTTGAATTTCTTCCGGAAAAAATCCACAACACAATCCAATGTTCTGAATTCATAAAGACACAGAACGAACTTATAAGCAAAAACGATTTGTCTGCAGAACAAAATGCGGAAGAACGCCGCTATGCAGTTCTTTACCTTTACGAACGGCCTTATAAAAAAGAACAGAGCGAAGAAACCGAATGGCTAAATTTAATGGCTAAGACAGCCGCTCAAGTTCTAAACATTCCGGAAAGTCATATTGTAAAAAAAGAACGAAAAATGCAAAAAGGCACAAACCAATACGAAAAAAACAGTTCCTTCCAAACAATCCGGGGAACAGTTCAAGAACAAGAACAAATGTTTAAAATTGATCTTACAACATATCTTGACACAGGTCTTTTTTTCGATCACAGACCACTTCGCAAACTTGTACGTAATGAATCAGAAGGAAAGCGTATTCTAAACCTATTTTGTTACACAGGAAGTTTTTCCGTATATGCCGCAAGCGGAAAAGCAAGTTTTGTTGAATCTGTTGATTTGTCAAACACTTACTTAAACTGGGCAAAAGAAAATATGCGGCTGAATGGTTTTACAAATCCTGAAAAATATATTTTCACTAAAGAAGACGCAATAAAATGGCTCAAGAAGAAATCTCAAACCATTGCTCAAAACGAAAAATTCGACATAATCATTTTAGATCCGCCCACATTCAGCAATTCCAAATCAACAGAGAATGTTCTTGACATAAATCGTGACTGGCCGGATTTGCTGGAATTCTGCGTAAAACTTTTAAATTCAAACGGAACTCTATATTTCAGCACAAATTCAACCCGCCTTTCATTTGACGAGAAAAAACTTCCGAAAAACACAGAATGTACAGATTTAACTTCAAATTCAATTCCAAAAGACTTTGAAGGAAAAAAGCCGCACAGACTTTGGAAAATAAAACTTTACTAAAGCAAAAAAAATCCTGTTTCGCAGTGAAACAGGATTTTATAAAACAAAAACTACTTTGTTTCTTTGATTCCGTATCGTTTATTAAAGCGGTCAATACGACCAGCAGTATCAACAAGTTTCTGCTTTCCTGTATAGAACGGATGGCAAGCAGAACAAATTTCAACCTGAATATTTGGAACTGTTGAACGAGTTTCAATTACATTACCGCAAACGCAAGTAATTTTTGTAAGATTGTATTCCGGGTGGATTCCCTTTTTCATTTTTTACTCCCACTGTAGTTGCCCGATAATGCAGAGCCTTACCTCATTCCATTACCACAACATACAATATTTAATATAAGTACTCTTAACTATAATGATTCTTCAAAAAAGAATCAACATATTTTACGCTATTCTACTCCGGCAGTTCCAACATTCATACTGGCAAGGAACGCATCATTTGTCTTGCTCTTCTTCATTCTGTCAAGAATAAGTTCCAAAATCTCGGCATCTTCCATAGGAGCAAAAACTTTGCGCAAAATCCAAAGTTTTGCAAGTTCGTTTTCTGTAAGCAAAAGTTCTTCGCGCCGCGTTCCAGATTTCTTAATATTGATAGCCGGGAACAAACGTCGCTCTGCAAGTTTTCGGTCAAGATCAATTTCACTGTTTCCGGTTCCCTTGAACTCTTCAAAAATAACTTCATCCATTCGGCTTCCGGTTTCAACCAATGCAGTCGAAATAATCGTCAAAGAACCGCCCTCTTCAATATTTCGCGCCGCACCAAAAAATCGTTTCGGTCTGTGCAAAGCATTGGAATCAACACCACCGGAAAGAACTTTTCCGGAAGTAGGAACTGTATTGTTATACGCGCGTGCAAGTCTTGTAATTGAATCAAGAAGAATAACAACGTCCTTTTTATGCTCAACAAGGCGTTTTGCTTTTTCCAAAACCATTTCCGCAACCTGAACGTGGCGAGTAGCCTGCTCGTCAAAAGTAGAAGAAATAACCTCGCCTTTTATCGCACGCTCCATTTCTGTAACTTCCTCAGGACGCTCATCAATAAGAAGAACAATCAAGTAAACTTCCGGATGATTTGCAGTAATTGCGTTTGCGATTTTCTGCATCAAAGTTGTTTTACCTGCTTTTGGCGGCGCAACAATCAAAAGGCGCTGTCCTTTTCCGATTGGAGCAAACAAATCAACTATACGCGCAGAAACTTCAGTAGAAATCGTTTCAAGTCTGAGTTTTTCATTCGGATAAAGAGCTGTAAGGTTTTCAAAAGGAATACGAGTTTGTGCAACCCGCGGTTCATCAAAGTTTACAGATTCAATTCTCAAGAGCGCAAAAAAGCGTTCGCCCTCTTTAGGAGAACGAGTCTGACCGTAAACAGTATCACCGGTTTTTAAATTGAACAGACGAATCTGACTTGGAGAAATATAAATATCATCCGGTCCAGGAAGATAACTGTTCTGAGGAGAGCGCAAAAATCCATATCCGTCAGGAAGAATTTCCAAAGCACCGGAAGCAAAAATAATTCCTCCGTGTTCCGTGTGAGCCTTCAGAATTACAAAAATAAGTTCCTGTTTTTTCATCGGAGCCAAATCATCCGGATTAAAACCGTACTTTGCAGCCAAATCACGAAGCTCATGCATTCCCATCGCTGTCAAATCATTGATAAGAAGTCTAGGTTTTGAAGAATTTTCATCAGTTCCGTCACCGCTAGGCTGCATAACAGAAGGGTCTATTGCATTTGTAGGCACAGGCATTTCACCATGAACTCCAAAAGTTCCACGACGATTATTAGTTCTGTGTCCGGCATTATTTCTATTGTTATAATTATTATAACGCTGATTCTGATGAGTATAATTTTCATTTTCAGAATTAGACTCGCTGCTTTCATCTTGAGTTTGATTCTGAGAACGGTCAACTCTTACAGCAACTTTTTTTCGCGGACGCACAACCCGTACCGGTTTGCGAACCGTTTCCACATTTTCTGCGTCATCTTCCACATTTGATTCAGAAGTCAAATCAGAAGCCGCCTCCGGAGAATATGACTGTTCCTCTGCAGAATAATCATCTCCATCTGTCGAAATTGAATCAGAAGCCTCATAAGATTCCGGCTGGACTTCAAATTCAAACTGATTTTGAGCGTTTTCTTCGTTTTGCTCAAGCGTTTTTTCATCGTTGTTTTTTCGCCGTTTTATAAGGGCCATAAAACACTCCATTAAAAAATATTTGATTCTATAGTAAAAAGATTTTTTTCAGTTTTGTAACAGAATATCTGATAAAAGAAAAGATATATTTGATTATTACTATTATAATGAACTGTTGTCAACAAATAAAATTTCAAGCAGGCTAAACTACTCAATGCTATCGGTTCTAAGAACCATCGCCTGCTTATATTCAGCTGAAGAAGATGAAAAAAGATTTTCTTCCGGAATCGAATCCAGCATTGTAACTTCCCCTTCAAACTCAACGTTGTTGTCAATTCTTATGCGCGATGTAACAATATCCCCTTTTACAACACCACCATTGCAAATTTCAACTCTTTCCGATGCTTCTATATCGCCAGTAACAGTTCCAGAAACAACAATAGACTTTGCAGTCATTTTTTCAACAGTGCAGATTGCATCCCGTGCAATTTCAAGATTTCCAGTTGATTTAATGCGTCCGTTAAATTTTCCTGTAATAATAAGATCATCACTGAATTCCAAAACTCCATCAAATTCTGTTTCAGGACCAAACACAGTCAATGTCTTTTTGCTATCAATTTTATCTGCTGAATCTGCCATACAATTTCTTATTCTATATCAAGACAAGTCAAAAAGTCAAATCTACTTGTCTTTTTCCTTTATTTCCAAAGTCCAAAGTGATTTTTTCAAATCTTGCCCCGCTCTAAAAGCAGCAACATAATGAGGCGCCACAGAAAGTTTTTCTCCAGTTTTTGGATTTCTCGCAGTTTTGCGCCCTTTTCTTAATCTTGTTTCAAAAGTACCAAATCCACGCAATTCAATAGCAGAACCTTTTTCAAGCGATTTTTTTACTTCGCTTAAAAAATTTTCTATAACATTCTGAACAACATATTTTTCACAACTTGTATTTTGGTAAACAGCTTCCACAAGATCATGCTTTGTTACTTTTTCTAAAGACACAAACTCTCCTTGCTCTCCAAACGGCTTAACAAAAAAATCCAGCTGGAAAAAAAATCCAACTGGATTCTTCGACAAAATCAACTTTTTTGCTATTTAGCTGCTTCTGCGGCAAATGTAGCATTATAAAGTCTAGCCATTCGTGACTTTTTGCGAGAAACTGCATTTCTTGTAAGAACACCTTTGCTTCTAGCGCTATCAAGTTCGCTGGTAAGTGTACTGAACTTAGCCTGTGCAAGTGCCTGATCTTTTGCATGAACAGCTTCTACAAACTGTTTTGCGTATGTCTTACAAGTACTTTTAATAGCTTTGTTATGAAGTCTTCTAACTTCACTCTGAGCATGACGTTTCTCAGCAGATGTTTTTTTAGTTGCCAAAGGGAACCCCCAAATAAGTTAACTTGAAGAATATCTTAATAAATGGCGCTTATTTCGTCAAGAGATATTATTTTAAATGATTGACTAAGAACCACGTTTTCACTAATATATTTTGCAATACGTATTAATTTTTAATGGAGGAACCCCATGGCCGGAGCAAGTAAAAACTCTCGTACAACAGTTGCAACACAGAAATTCGTTTGTCCTGATTGCGGTGGCGAAATTGTCATGAAAACTTTGTATGAAGGTGGAAGACTTAAGAATATTGCAGAATGCTCAAAATGCAAACGCACAGAACGTCGTCCAAAGGATTTCAAATAATCCTTAATACAATAAGCTTTTAGCAAAAGGGCCGGTTTAATTCCAGCCCTTTTTTTATTTTAACAGCAAAAACTACATTTCATCCGCAGGAATTCTGCGCCATTTTTCAAGCTGTTCCTGTATAAGTCTTCGGCTTTCTTCAAGAATTTCAACTTCATCTTCTTTTGTTTTCGGGGAATCAAAAACTTTCAAAACCTTTACACGATAGCAACCGTTCTGCAGTTTGCTCATTATGTTTTTCAAATCGCGAATCTGATAACCGCCGTCAAGAGCACAACAGGCAATAGGCAAATGAGTTGCTTCATTCAGTTTTCTGAATCCTGCGGAATAAAATTTTCCTACATTTCCGTTTTTAGTACGTGTTCCTTCCGGAAAAAGAATAGGAATCTGATTGTTCTCAATAACCTGTTTTCCAAAATCATCTATAACTTTCATTGCCTGCATCGGACTTCCGCGGCGCGGAACCATACAATGTTTCTGAGCGCGCAACATTTCAGAAACAAGCGGAATATGACGCGAAAGATTGTCCTTTGCAACAAACCGAAGTTCCTTATCTCTTATAAAGTTCATATAACATGGAATATCCATAAGCTTATGGATATTCCATGTTATATGAACTTTATAAGAGATAAGGAACTTCGGTTTG
>CAYXDA010000124.1:0-5850 GCA_964463615.1 uncultured Treponema sp. | reverse complement strand
AACTAGAAATTTTCTTATAAATATTGCATTTTGCATTTTTGTTTTTATAATTTGCATTCTTTACGGACATTTTTTTACAAAACTTCCAGAATTGACTTCTGATTCGGCCGGAAAATATAAATTTCTTTCCGGATTAAAACTTTTTTGCCTTTTGCTTCCTTCTGTTTTTGCGGCCGGCATATCAGTTTGCTGGTGCATTGATTTCGGACTGCATCCGGATGGAAGTCTTACAAGATTTTCCGATGCAATGTTTGCACGTTTTAAAGAAGTCCTGATTTCTTCTTTGATTTTTGTGCTTTTTATAACTTGTGTAAACGAAATTGCTATGCCGCAGATCACAAATCAAATCAAAACTTTAGAATTTAATCCTGTTTTGATGAAAGAATATCAAAATTCAGCAAAATTCTTTTATGAAAATAAAAATTACGAAACTGCTTATGAATATGCGCATCTTGCATATAAACTTGATCCAAAAAATACAGAAAATCAGAAAATCCTGTACATTACAGAATCTTACAATGACAAAAAAGATGAAATTTCTACTGTCATAAAGCAAAAAATTAACGAAATGACTTTTGGAAAGGAATCCTCAAAAATTCCGGAACACAAAAACACAATTATTTCTGCGCCGTACAAATCTTTCGAACTTATGCAAACGGCAAAAAACTGTCTTGAACAAAAAGACTGGTTCGGCGCTCATTATTATGCTCAACTTGCAATAAAATCAGCCGGGGAAAAAGACATAAACATTCAGGAGTCAAAACAAATAGCGGCAGCCGCATGGAACAAACTTAACGATACGCGCTTGCAGGGAACAACTGAAGAACAAAAAATATTTGCAAAAAAATACGAAGGTTACATTGCGCTTGTAAACGGAGATATTTTGCACTCATATTATGTTTTCCACGCACTTTCACTTGAATCTAAAAAGCTTTCAATTGATTCGGATGTAGTTCGTTATTTGGAAATTTCAAAAAATCTTCTTAAAAATCAATATTTTTTCCGCGATGAAACAAGAAATCTTCAGGCATACGAATCTGCAAATAATGTTTATTTTAAGATAAACAACAATGAAGATAAAAACTCAGGGACAACTCTTTATTTTATTCATGGAATTACAACAAGCGGTTCAACATCAAATATGATTTTGTACCTTCGCGGACTTGAAATTATTGAACTAGATGAATCCGGCTCCGTACGAGCCGGCTATTATGTTCCATATGCAAAAATGAGCGCGCTGCAAACAGATTTCCTTGATGAAGAAACAAAAAATCTTCTTGAAATTGACAAAAGAACAACTTCCGTTCCATATATAATTTTAAATTCTGTTGATAAAAATTTCCCAAATCAAATGATTTCTGCAGAATTTAAAATTGGTTACGACAAAAAAGATTTATCCGGAATTCTGATTCTTGGAATGCCGTTCAGCGATTTTTCTTTTATAACAGAAGCTTCCGATGGCGCTGATTCTATGAATTTAATTTCTTTGCTAAAATTTGCCGGAAAAGCAGAACAATACGGCTATTCTTCAGAAGTTTTTGCGCACATTCTTATGAACAGAATTTTAAAACCGTTATATATTTTAATTTTATTTATAATTATTGCATATATTTCCTGGCATTTCAGACTTGAAGAAAATTCTGTATTTAAATTCAAATGGATTATTATGTTTCCGCTGCTTGCCGCGGCATACATTTTCCTTTACAACCTTGCAATATGCTTTTTCAAATTCATAAATTACGGACTTTTAGGAATGACCGGAGCGCAATTCTGTTTGCCGGCAGGAATTATTTTATACGCAATCATATTAATAATAGTTTCGATATTCTTTTTATCCTGCAAAAATTCTTCCGGAAAATAAAATTAATTCAACATTTTTTGAATTTCGTTTTCCATTGAGCGGATTCCGGCAAGTTCGCCATTTTCAGCATTTTTCGCTATGCCTTCGCAAAGTCTTGCAATGAAAGGTCGCGCCGCAAGGCATTTTGTAGCGCCAAGTTGCATTGCCACCTGAATATCGCGCTTTTTTCTGATTCCTCCGTCAACCCAAAGTTCGCTACAACAAGACTTTAGAATTGCGGCATTTTTTTGCAAAAAATCCGCTGTAGAGCCACTTTCCGTTTGAACTCTTCCACCATGATTTGAAACAACAATAATTTCCGGTTTTACAACTTTGCAAAGTTCAACATCTTCTTCTGTGAAAACACCTTTTATTATAAGCGGAAGTTTAGAATATTTTCTGAATTCTTTCAGTTGGGCTTCAGTTTTTTTTTCAAGTTTAGCCTGATTTCTCATAGAAACAATATTATAAGCATCAATATCTATGCCAATTGCACAAGCAGAATTACAAATCCAGTCAATTCGCTCAAAAAGCCGTTCATTCGGATAAGGTTTCAGAAAAAAATACGCTTTTGTGCCGATTTTTTGAACTGCGCTAAGCCCCAGTTTCAGTTTTTCATCAGGAGCACCATCGCCAACACAAACGGCAATTCCTTTATTATACGCTGCCAAAAAATAAGGAAAATAAAAATCGCTTTCATTTGAAAAACCAATATTTTGGTTTGCACCTGTAACAGGCGCGATTCCTAAATTGTCTGCAGAAACAGAATTGAAAAACTGCCCGGATGGAAAAGAAATATTATCCCACCCGCTGCAATTTAAAAGAAAATTCTCGCTGTTATTAACACCGCCCATTCCCGGCATTTCGCCAATACAAACGCGTCCCAAACAAACTTTGCAAAAACGGCACTTAAAACAATTTTTTGAATCGCCAATAAAACTAGTCGCCAAAACAAATTCCCACAGAACGGCCAGTTTCAATAAGAGGATCATCCAATTGAATATTTTTCACTTTTCCTGCGCAAGTTTCCAGCGGAATTCCTACAATTTTATTATTTTGCATAGCAACAAGCTTTCCAAAATCACCGCGCGCAAGAAAATCTGCCGCCGCAACTCCAAATTGAGTTGCAAGAACCCTATCATAAGGACTTGGCGTTCCTCCACGCTGCAAGTATCCAAGCACAGAAGTTCGACTTTCAAGCCCAGTTGCCGCTTCCAATTCTTTTGCAACTCTATAACCAATAGACTGAACCATTTCTGCCCGCGATTTTTTAAAAGTTTTTTTATCCATTTTGGCTTCTTCTTTAGAGAGCGCACCTTCTGCAACTACAACAATAGAAAACTCTTTTCCTGCATCGCGGCGGGCAAGAACATTTTTCGCAACAGAATTAATATCGTATGGAATTTCCGGTAAAAGACACACATCGCCGCCACCTGCCAATGCAGAGTACAATCCAAGCCAACCAGCCTTATGCCCCATAACTTCCACAACCATAACGCGACTGTGCGAATGTGCAGTAGTATGAATTCGGTCAATTGCTTCCGTTGCAACATCAACCGCAGTATGAAAACCAAAAGTAACGTCCGTTCCTACAATATCATTATCTATTGTTTTCGGAAGTCCAATAACGTTCAATCCTTCTTTCGAAAGCAAACTTCCAGTTGTATTTGTTCCGTTTCCACCAAGAACTACAAGCGCATCAAGTTTCCATTTTTTATAATTTTTTTTAATTGCTTCAATTGGAAGAAGCCCGGTTTCCGGATTTGCAATCGGATTTTTAAAAGGTTTTTCCCGGCTGGTTCCAAGCAAAGTTCCGCCACGCGTTAAAATTCCAGAAACAGTTTCCGAAGTAATTGTAAAACCGTCTCCGTTTATGAGTCCCCGGTATCCATTTTTAATACCAATAATTTTCATTCCATAATTAATCATCGCAGAGCGGCAAACTCCGCGGATTGCAGCATTAAGACCAGGCGCATCTCCGCCAGATGTTAAAATACCAACAGTTTTTACGGCAGATTTCTTTTTCATAGCTAAATTATAAACCATTTTTACTAAGTTGTAATTCAAATTTTATGTAAAAACTAAAAAAAAGAACGAACAGAATTATTTGCTATTTGCAGCAAAAATCACCAGATACCTCTGCTATCCAATTATTTTATTTGCAATAAATATGTGTTAAAATAATCCTATTAACAAAACAGGAGAAAAAATTGAACCTAAAAATTAAAAAATTATTTGCTATTTCATTTTTTGCATTAACCGCAATATTCTCTGTTTCTGCAAAAGAAAAAAAACAAAAGCAAATTGTAACTTACCAAACTGAATTCAAACAGAACAGCGTAAACAAAAAACTTTGCTATCAATTGTTGGAAAACGGCAATATAGTATTCGTATTTGACGCCTCAAAAGCAGACATTGCAAAACCAAAACAAGTTTTTGTAGAAGGATCTTTTAATGGTTGGGCAAAAAACAACAGCGACTGGGAATTAAAAAAATACAAATACACAACATGGACTTTGGAATGTCCTCTGGAAAATGTTTTAATTCCCGGAAATTCCGGATTTCCTGAATTCAAATTTTATGTAATCGCAGAAATTGAATACGAAGTTCAGATTGTAGAAGCAACCAGCATCCGAACCAGAATAGAAAAACTCGAACCGACTTTGCCTCATTACCCTGGCTTCCAAATGTCAAACAACAATTTAATTTTACTTCCGAACGATAATCCGGAAAATGTAATTGCGAATACTAAAATTGCAAACAAAGTAAAAAAACTAAAAGAATTCAATCTTGAAAATCCGAAAGACATTGCAATAATTTCCAATTTCCGTCTTGTTCCGGGAACAACAAAACTTTTCCGCGGTTATCATCCTTATAAAATTTCACGCGAATATGATACAGAAAAAGAACGAATCAGACTTGTAAACAAGCAAATCAAAGACAATCAAATAAAATCAATCATAACGCTTTCCGGAAAAGAATCTCTTGATCCTAAAAAAGAACAACTTTCCGTTTACGTTAATGACATTCAGCAGGCAGGAAATCAACTTTTTATAAAAACTCATTACAATACGGTTTATTATGCTTCCAATACACGGGAATTTGGCAATATGATTGGCGAAATCGTAAAATTCATAGGAAGTCATCCCGGTCCGTATTACGTTCATTGCCGACTTGGAACAGACAGAACCGGCGTAATCAGCGCAAATCTTGCCGCTCTATGCGGAGCAACCTGGAACGAAATTACTGAAGATTATCAAAAAACAAACGAAATGGGAATAAAAGAATTCCGCGATTACAAACTTTTGCAATATTCATTTGAACATATGCTCGGAAAAAAGATAAATGAAATTACAGATTTGCAAAAAGAAGTAAGCAATTATTATTTACAGGAAAAATTCATTACACAGAACGAATTGAATGCACTGCTTACAAACTTAAAGTAGTTTTAAGAAAATTAAAATCCAAACGCTATAAAAAAACCGGCCAAAAAGCCGGTTTTTCAAATTTACTTTGTCTTTTTTGTAACAACAACAGAGTTGTCTGCATTTGAATAAGGCGCCGGAATATATTTATCAGCCTTCCAATCATTTTCCCATTTATAACCATCGAGCAAATATCGGAACTGGTATTCCTTGTCAACATCCAAAGCAAGTTTTACAGAGAAAGAACCGTCTTTGCCTTTCTTCATAGGAGTATCTGTGCTGCTCCAGCTGTTAAAATCACCTGCAATATTGACTGTTTTTGCGCCCTGAGCTGCTTCTGCAGAAACTGTAAATGTTACATTACATTTGCCATCTTTTGAAAAAGTCTTCTTAAGTGACATTCTAATTCCCCCTACGGATATTCTCGCTAGTAGTATACAATCTTTTTAGATTTGACACAATAATATTTTCATTATTTACTATTTTTTGTAAAAAAAGCAAACAAACTTTTACATATAGATATTATAATATGTTGGCAATAATTTGAAATGGTGGACACCTAAGAAATGCAGCCGTGATTATCGG
>CAYXDA010000123.1:0-5850 GCA_964463615.1 uncultured Treponema sp. | reverse complement strand
TTCTCCGGTACGTTCTATTTAATAGCAAGCGAAGCGGAATTTAACCACAACGCATAGTTCTTATTTATTTTTTCTAACAAAAACATAAATGCAAAAAAAAAACGGTTTTGAAAGTTTTCAAAACCGTTTTCAAGTTGAGCCATGCAAGGATCGAACTTGCGACCCACAGATTAAGAGTCTGTTGCTCTACCAGCTGAGCTAATGGCCCAAAATTAATGCGTCCGACAGGATTCGAACCTGCTACCGCCGGATTCGAAGTCCGGAACTCTATCCAGATGAGCTACGGGCGCAACTCCAATTTTGGAACGGGTGCCTGATGGGGCTCGAACCCACGACAACCAGATCCACAATCTGGCGCTCTACCGCTGAACTACAGGCACCATTTAGACGTGCTATTAATATATAATATCACAAACTTTTAGTCAACACGCAAAGACAGATTTTTAGCAAAAAAAATCATTTTTTTAATATCCTGGAAAGAGCGCTTACCGCAGCGTTGCTTACGCTGGACGCGGCTGCATTTTCATTTCTAATCGCATTAAAAACTTCTTGACGGAAAACTTTTACATCTTTTGGTGCTTCAACACCAATTTTTACCTGTTCACCTTTTATATCAATAATTGTAATCGTAATGTTTTCACCAATTTTTATCTGCTGGTCTGTTTTTCGGGAAAGAATAAGCATTTTTATTCCCCCTTCTTTTTCAATGCTTCAACAATATTAAATCTTGTTGTCCAACGATTATCATTTAAAACTACTTGAAGACATTTTTTATTTTTTTTGTTAATTACAACAGGTCCCAAAAAATTAGCTGTAATTACTGATCCGTCTTTAGGAATTGTAACAAGAGTCATAATTATTATATCTTCAGGAGATTCAACTTGGATTTTATTTAAAGTCAAATCATCAATATCCGCTTCATATTCAGGACAGATAAGAAAAGGATCAATCATAAGAAATGCAAGATTGCTGTCTTCTGCAGACTGAAGCCAAATAAAAGGCTCATATTCAGATTCAATCAGCGCAAATTTTGTAAATTTTTCAAATCCTAAAAGTCCTTCCGGAAAAGTCACAAGCTGTTTTTCTTCAACTTCTACAATTCCTTTAACTTTTGTTTTTAATTCCATGTATTCCTCTTTTTAGAAAATCTTTGATTTACCGCATATAATTAAGCAACGTATTGCTGTACATTTTTCCCGCATTGCTCAATGTTGCCTGATATGTGTAATCAAGCATTTTCAAATCTGTAATCGCCTTTGTGTAATCCAAATCGCCTTCTCTGCTGATTTGCTGCTTTACGTTCAAGGCTGTATTTGAATTTCGCATTACATTGTTCTGGGCACGCTCATAATCAGAACCGGATTTTGCAACACGGGTTACAAGCGAATTTATTCCGCTGTCAAGAGCACCAAGCACCCTTCCGCCTACAGTTTCTGTATCACCTTTTAAAAGCGCATCTCTAAATGCGATTACAACATCGAACATCGAACCACCGGAAACTTTTACACTGTTTCCAAGATTATACGGAGGCTTCTGACTGGAATCTTTTATAATCCCAAGTTCATTCAAAGCATTTCCGTTCACATCCTGAAGCCAAAGCTGCCGTGCATCAGTCGTCTGAAGATTAAGTCCATTTGTAACCGGATCGATACTTGCGCGCACTGCCGCACCGGAATCATTTATTTTTGCAGCCAAAGCATAAACGTTATCACCAGAATTAATATTTATTTTTACGCCGTCCACACTGATTGTGCTGTCTGCAGAAGCCTGCCATGCGCTGGCATCGCGACCTCCAAAAATCTGCTGCTGTTCCGCCCAGAAAGCGCGGTTTCCGGCATTATCAACATCAAGATATTTATTTTCATCAACTTCAACTTTATTTATGTCAATATTTCCGTTGTAGCGCACAGTTTCAATAAGAGGAACACCGCTTCCCTGAACATTGCCCATTTCAACTTCAAAAGGTACTGCTTTTGTGTTCGTACCGCCAAAAAGAGCGTTTCCGTCGCTTGAAATCGCATTTGCATTTTGAACAAGTTCTTTTAAAAGTTCATCAACTTCAACCGCCATATTCGCCATATCTTCTTTAGAATAGATTCCGTTTGCGCCTGTAACTGCAAGCTCGCGTACACGCTGCATAATTTCAAGAGAATTAGACATATAGCCTTCGCGAAGCACAAATTCATCAGAAAGACTTTCAGCGTTCTTTTGAAAATTATTTACGCGATTAAGATAAGACTGATAGCGCACCAAATGTCCGGCAGAAATAGGATCATCGCGAAGCTGCTGAATGCGCCGCTGGCTTCCAATCTGATTATTTGCACTGTTCAGCCGGCTTTCCTGAAGTCTTAAAGCTGACTGCGTATTCATATTATTCATTGCGGAACTTATTCTATGCATAATTCACCTCGCTTTATTTTTTATACACCAAGCCGATTGATAACCGTATCAAGCAGACTGTCCCAAATCGTTACAAATTTTGCAGCGGCATTATAACCGTGCTGAAATTTGATTATATCGGCAAGTTCTTCATCAATATTTACGCCGCTTATGCTATCACGCATAGAACGCAAATCATTCATAATCGCCATATGACTGTTCAAGTTAGTTTCCGCCTGTTCACCTTTAAGACCGACATTTGTAACTGTATCTGCAAAATAGTCATCCAAAGTGCGTTCATGACCAATCATAACTTTTGTATTTCGTATTGAAGCGATTTCCACAGCAGCGCGGGCATCGCCGACATTCACATTTCCGGAATCATCGCGGAAAGCAGCCGCAACACTTTTCACATCATTTTTAATCACACTGTTCACTTCAATATATCCGGCAGGATTCAAAACCGGACTGACAGCAAACTGCGCTCCAGCCAAAGCATTTACAGCATCCGCTCTTTCAAAGTCATAAGCGCCATCAGCGCCGCTTGCACTAAGAATTCCGGAATACCCTGTAAGAAAAAATCCCGAATCTTCAACATGACGAATAACAAAATCCGGATTTTCAATATTTTGCGCCGTCGTTCCTTTCAAAACAAGATTATTATTTCTGTCCAAATATGCTTTTACTTCCGCATTGGAATCGTTTATCCGGTTAATTACAGTTTCAACAGAATCAGTCGGATGGTAAGCAACCTGAACATTTCCAGAAGGACCGCTAAAAGTCATAACTCCCTCAAGTCCAATCTGTTCCTGCGGATTCAATACAGTTGTTCCCGTAAAGCGGAAAATATAACTGTGATCAAAAGATCCGTCTCCGTCCCTGTCAAAATTTCCGTTAACATTTTCAACAAAAGAATGTTCTGTAAAAAAATCAAGTCCCGTAACATTGTTAGCACCGTAGGCATTTCTGTGCACATCGTTTACAAGATCGGAAAAATTCATTGTCATAGTATTCAACGACTGAACTTCATTTCTGATATCGACATCGCGAAGTTCAATCAACGCGCCCAAAGTTCCACCGCTAACAACAGCATCTTCGCGGGTGTCGGACCATACAAGTTTGTCGTAACCGTTATTGTCTGTAAGCGAAATGAGTTCAAAATTGCGTGCAACGCCGCCCTGAACAAGGACTCTTCCGTCAAGATGAACCATAAATTCATCGCCGTCGCGCTGATCCGTTGTGATATTAGCAAGTTTGGAAAGCTTATCAACAAGCAAATCCCGTCTGTCAAGCAAATCGTTCGGATTGTCGCCCATTCCGCGGGAACGCACAATTTCCGCATTCAAAGATGCAATCTGATTCGCATAAGAATTAACCTGCTTTACAGTCGCTTCAATATCAGAATTAAGAAGAGAACCAACGCCCATAAGATTTTCCCATTTTGTCTTTATGGAATCAGTAAGAGATTCACCGCGTGTAACAACAGCCTGACGGGCAGCCTGACTTTCCGGATTCACAGAAAGTTCCTGCCAGCTTTCCCAAAATTTATCCATATTGGAACGTATGCTCACTTCATCCGGCTCGTTGTAAATCTGTTCAATCATCGAATAATATTTGCTTCGCGTTTCCCAGTAAGACTCAAGATTTTGCTGAGAAACAATCCGCTGGTCAAGCATTTCATCGCGGACTCTGTTAATGCTCTGAACGTCAATTCCCTGACCAATCATACCAGCACGTTCAGCGCGCTCCAAATCCGGTTTGTAAAGCGGATCAAATTCTTTCAACTGAACACGCTGCCGTGAATATCCTTCTGTATTTGCATTGGAAATATTATGGCCCGCAGTTGTGATTGCGTCTGTATGCGCCATTATGCTGCGTTTTCCTAATTCAATTCCAGAAAATGTTGATCCCATAGTTTGCCTCTTTTTTCCTATTCAAATCTCTAAAACAAAGTGTTTACAACAACGCTGTCCGGCTGTGTCTGAAGAATTTTTCCAGAACGCCCGTAAACTTTCGCTCTGCTTTGCGGCAATGCAGAATCTATAATGCCGCGCACAAAATTCCGTGTAATATTTATATATTCGCTCAAAGCCTTGTTTTCAGCCCTTACGCGCACAAGTTTTCCGCGAACCTTAGCAAGAAGAGCTTTTGTTTCAATTTCATCACTTTTTGCATAAACAGCAGCCGCTTCCCTCTGCTCATCAAGATTATTAAATCTATCCATAGAAAGATTTATGTCCGAAATAACTTTCATAAGTTCCGCCCAATCCTTGTTTTTAACCGCACAACGCAGTTCATTCTGCAAAGAAATCACAGAAGAAAGAACTTCATCTTCCTGATTTAAAATTTCCTTATAAGAAGCTTTAAATTCTGTCATAAATTCCTCCTGAAAAGCCGCAAAAACCGTTCAAAATATCTTTTTCTCATTTCATTATCGGAATAAAAAAAATCAACTTAAGAAAAATCAATGACTTTTATATAAAAAAGGGGAAAGCCTTCCCCTCGGCCGCATTTCATTGCGGCCTACCCCTTCGCCTAGGGCTACGCCCTAAAACCCGAAAGCCGTAAAATTCCTGCCGGAAAATATTCAACAAATAAAACCTTTCCATACAAACACAACCAATTGTTTATTACAGAAAATTTCCTTAAAATAAAAATATGAACGAAATTTCTGAAATAAAAACATTTGCAAAACACGAATACCTTCCAATAATCCAGGATGGCGGGCTAAACTTCATTTGCGATTACATCTGCACGCACAATGTAAAAAACATTCTGGAAATAGGAACCGCAATAGGCTATTCTGCAATAAATTTTGCAAAAACAAAGGATGATGTTCACATAACAACTTTGGAATACGATTTGGACCGCCACATTCAGGCAAAACAGAATGTAAGCGACTGCGGTCTTGAAGAAAAAATAACGCTTGTTTACGGCGATGCGCTAGAATGGCAGACAGACGAAAAGTTCGACCTTATTTTTATTGACGCGGCAAAAGCTCAATACATAAGATTTTTCGAAAAATACAAATCAAATCTTTCTGAAAACGGAGTCATAATAACGGACAATCTGAAATTTCACGGAATGGTGGAAGATTTAACACTTACGCACAACTATTCAACAAAAAAACTTGTGAAGAAAATAATAAAATATATAGAATTCCTGAAAGCGAACACTGAATTTCACACAGATTTTTACGATGACGGAGACGGAATCTCTGTAAGCGCAAAAAATCTGTAGTCTAAAACAAGAATAATTATTTTCTTATTTCAACACCATCCAAATTGCCGTTATAAGGAGTGCCTTTTAAAGAAAAAATAAGTTCACCTGCCTCATTGTTTATGATTTCAAGTTTTGTGCCAATCCATTTGTTGTCAACTTTAACTTCAAATTCATCGCCAAATTCCAAAAAATCAAGAAATTTCATATTCTCTTCATCAACAATGCAGAATTTCGCTTCATTTTCGCTAA
>CAYXDA010000122.1:0-5901 GCA_964463615.1 uncultured Treponema sp. | reverse complement strand
TGTCATACCAACAATACCACCAGCATAGTCTACCGATGATGTTACATTTCCTAAATTTATGCAGTTGCGTATTACTGCTGACTTTGTCGCATAACCGCAAATGCCGCCGGCATGAGTTATTGAAGCAGTTGAAACATTCACATTCGAAACACAATTTTCTATAACAGCAGTATCCGACGCATGGCCAACAATACCACCAATACCATAATTTGAAAGTACCTCAGAAGAAGAACCGTACACAGTCCCTTCTACAGTAAGATTTTTTACAGTTCCTCCGTTAAGAGCCGCAAACAAACCTACCTGACCTGTAGAATTTATATACAGATTTTTTATTTTATGGTCTTGACCATCAAATGTTCCTGCAAATGTATACACAGATGTTCCAATTGGTGTAAAAGGATTGTCTTGAGAACAAGTAAGTTCAATATCATTTTCAAGAATAACAGACATCTTTTCAAAAGGCGTATAAGAAGAACCACCGTTACACAAAGATGCAAGCAACTTCAATTCATCTTCTGTTGAAACTGAATATACACTTCCCTCTGTAAGATTTTCATAAGAAGAAACAGAACTTAAAGATATTGCAGAAATCTTTTCAGTTAATGTTCCGTCTGCATTTATTGAATAATTTTTTCCGCTTTCATCTGTAACAGTAAAATATTTTCTTACACTTTCGCTGATTTTACCTGAATCACTGGAAGCAAAAAGCGAAACGCCATCTTTATATGAATGAATTTTTACGCTAGGGTTTGCATCAGTTCCCAACTTTAAGTTTGTATCCAACGTTATAAGTGCGCTGGAATAGTCTTCAACGTAAATATAAGTTGTATAAAGAGTGCCTTGCAAAGCAAGTTTTGAATTCAAGGATTTTAAATACACATCATAATTTGCAGGATCAGCTGAATTTCTGCCATTATTAAAAAGGCAAGTATTCAACGTTAAAGTTCCGCCGTCACTTACGTAAATCAAAGGATCAGATGTTGTAATTTTATCTTTGTTTCCATCAAAAATTATTCCGGCCGCGTTTACAATTCCGCCGTTATCAATAGTTAATAAAGAATTTGCAAATGCAGTTCCGCCAGCGGAACCGTCGTAACGCTTAAAAGAAACCTTTGGAGAAGAATCGGAAAGCGCAAAATTCCAATAAGAAGAAGCAGTTTCATCCGCATTTACAGAAATTCCGTTCATTATATAAATTGTAGGAGCAAGCACATTTGTATCAAGCAAGGCAACCGCTCTTTCCAAAGTTTTTAATGGCAAATCATAAGAAGAACCGGCATTGGAATCGCTTCCTTTTACAGAATCAAGATAAAGAGTTTCATATTGAATTTCAGAAATTACAGCACTTTGCGAACCTGTTGAAGAATCAACTTTCAAACGATAATCCGAAGCCTTTTTGCCGGAAAAATAGTCGTAAAGCTCAAAACAATTTATATATGAAGAAAGAGAAACAGAACTATCCGAAGTTTGCAAAACTTTTTTTCCAGCAGTTATATCTGTGTAAAGTTTTATTTTTTTCGCTTCTGACAATCCAGAAAGAGAAGTTGTAATTTCGAGCGGCGCTTTCTGAGAATATATATTTTCTATGTAAGCCCCGCCTATTTTTAAAACCGCATCTGTAATTCCTGCATAATATCCTACATCACAATTAAAAATATGAGAATCCGGAGCAATATAAGAATTGTTTTCTGCTGTTCCGCCTAAAAAGTTTGCAACAGCACCTGTTCCAATATAAACACCTGCACCAAGACAATATGTTCCCGAATAATTGTCACGAATTTTTGCATCCGGGTTCATATTCAAAACTGAGTCTGCAATATAAATTCCTGGAACTCCCATATTAACATTTGAATAATTATGATGAATACTTCCATTGCGAAAATCAATTGTTGATCTTTTTTTTGCACATACCGCAGTTCCGCTTGTGGTTCCGGAACCATTTGCAAAAATTTCGCTTCCTGAATCAAGATTAAGAGTTGATCCAGAAAGAGCAATTCCGCCGCCATCACCAGCTGCAAAATTATTTACAATTTTTGAATTTTTTATTAAAACTTCTGCTTCTAAATCCGCATAAATTCCACCGCCAGACTCTTTAGAATAATTTGAATTAGAATCTGCGCCCGGTGCATAAGTTGTGTTTTGAATTCCATCTGTAAAAGCATCAGTTTCTGCTGTTGTTTTTCCCACCGTACAATTTTCAAACAAAACAGAACCGCCGCTTATACAAATCGCCCCGCCATTTTTTTCTGAATAACCGCCGTAAAAATTAAGATTACGCAAAGTCAATGTTACATCCTTTGCATATAAAATACGATACTTAGACGTTGAAGAAGAATTTCTTGCCGCATTTATATCAAAAACATCAGTTCCAAGCGGTTCAATCAAAACAGAAAGATTATTTGTATCCTTTTTTATGCTTACAAGAGAGTTTCCGTCAGTGGAATCAGAAGCGTAATTTGCATCATCGCCGGTTATTGGAGAAAGCAAATAAATTGCATAAATAGTTTGATTTATTTTATTCGCTGCAACAACTTTATCAACGGCTTTTTGAATTGTCGCGAAAGGAGCAAAATAACTTCCGGTTCCGGTAGAATCGTTTCCATCGGAAGAAACGTAATAGGAAGTTTCTACAAACTTTTCGACCATTTCGGGTGTTATATAAACCCGATTATTTTCTTCATCAATATAATCCGAATTTCCTTTTATCCAAGTGTCGGTTGTCATTTCAGGAAAAACATTTATTGTCTGCGAAAACCAATACTTTATATTATAAGAAGTGTCGTAAAACATAAAACTTACGCTGTGTGCTCCGGCAGGAACTTTCGTATAAGCATTTGTATCTGGAATCAAATTAAACTCAAAGTCGGTTCCATCCGTTACAGTTTTTGAATAAACAACTCCAGCTATTGTCCAATTCGCAGTCATCCGCGCAATACCAGTTGAATCTGAGTCAAAACCGATTTTTAAACCAACGTTGCCTGTTCCATCAGTCAAAGGCAAAAGTTCAATAACCTGACCGGTAAGTCCGGACTCTGTTATGACTATTTCTTTATTTCCCAGCATTATCGCTTTTTTTTCAGAATCGCCTGAATAAAATGCTGTTGCAGTAAGAGTCCAAGTTCCGCCTGGAAGTTCAATAGAAAAATCTGAACCAAAATCAAAATCTGCGGAAGTAACTTCATAAGTAGAATCAGAAGATTTTGCGCTTATATAATATTTTACGTTTGAAGAAAAAGAAGGAAGTGCCGTTCTTGAATTTTCAGATTCAGAAAAAGATTTATTTTTTAATAAAAGCGGAACATTTCCGTCCAAAACAGCTTTTCCGGAAACTGAAAAATAAATTTCTTTTGAAGAAGAATCATCATTTATGCTTTCAAAAAAACAGGAACTGAAAAAAAGCGGACAAAAAACCACTGCCGCCGCAAAAAATATTTTTCTGCAAAACGCGGCATAAAATCCAATCGAAAATTTATTGTTTTTTATAGTTGTATTTTCACCCATAATCCGTATCTCTTTATTTTAATACTTTAGCCGTAATTGTGTCACTGTAAGTTATGCCGCTTACAACCGCATTTATGTTTATAAAATATGTTCCGGGCGGCATCAAATTTTTAAATGTTATTTTGCAAGTTGCATTTGAAGAGCCGCTTGTTACACCCGCTCCGTCATTTTTTTCAATAACCACATAATTTGAATCTGTAATTCCTGCTCCAGAAGAATCATAAACCGTTATTATTCCCCAGAAAATCGCTTTGCCGCTTGTAGCATCTGCTTTTATTTCAATGATATTTTCCGAACCATAAGAAAGAGCAGAACAGTCAGTTGAAGTGAACGTTGTTTTGTTGTCAAACGGACTTTCTGCAGTTCCAGATCCGGTTCCGGAAGGAAGTTTTTTCCAAACCGCGTAAAGCGTAACAGTTTCACCGTCAGTTTTTGTAAGTTCAGATACAGTTTCTTTATCTGTGTAATCTGCCGCATCTGCACTTTCAGAAACAGACCAGCCCGCAAAAGTGTAACCTGCTCTTGCAAAAACATTTTCAGGAAGAACCGTTTTTCCAGTATATTTTACAGAAATATCACTCATAGTTCCTGTTGCATCAAGTGCATTTTTATTGAATGCAATCGTGTAAGAATTTTCAGACCATGCTGCATAAACCACAACATCTGAAGTTTTCTCGCCGGCGCTCCAACCAGAAATTGGAGTGAAAGAAGTTGAATCTATCGGCACAATATTTTCACTCCAACCTTTGAATGTATAACCAGTTTTAACCGGAACCGCTTCACTCAAATCAATAGTTTCCGATTCTTTGAATAATGAAGGCGAAAGTCCGCTGATTACACTTTCATCAAAATCATGATAGGAAATTGAATGAGAATTGATTTTCAGCCAAACAGCGTAAAGCGTAACAGTTTCACCGTCAGTTGTTGTAAGATTGGAAACTTTAGTTCCTGATTTGTAAATATTTCCACTTCCGTCGCTTGAAGAATTCCAAGTATTTTCGCTTGCTTTAAAACCATTTTTAGACTTAAACGTATTATCAGGAATTGTGTATTCGCCGCCGTAAACAGCCGAAATGTCCGAAACAGTGCCGCTTTCTCCGCCGTTTATATCAAATTTGATTTTATAAGAAATTCTATTATATTTTATCCGAACAATTGTAGTTCCCTCGGCGGAAATTATTTCCTGAGCGAATGATTCCGCTTTAAATCCTTCGTAATTTTTTGCAGAAGCGGAAGTTTCTTTTCCGATTGTTCCAAGTTTTGTTTCAGTTTCGTAAAGTTCATATTCGTCAAGCGCGGAAGTTTTATTATCGGAAAGTTTTTGGCGCAAATGCTGAACTTTATAATTTGCTTCGTTTACTACAGGTTCCGGTTCCGGTAAAGTATTTTCCCAAACCGCAACAAAATCATACGAAATAGCGCCTACTTTTACATTTTCCACATAGCCTTCAGCGTTAAGTTCAACAGAAGAAGGAATTTCTGTACTTTTATCGCCTGTTTTTCTGTAAAATTTCCAGCCCAGCAAAGTTTTTCCGCCGGAATACGAAGAAAATTCTGTTCCATCCGGAAAAGAAGAAGCCGTTAATTCCAAGCCAATTTCATAATTTCTGGAAAAAAATGCACCTTGAACAATATTATTTTCCGAATTTACAGAATCTTCTTCATTATAAAAATAAAAATCCGTAAAAATTTCATCTTTGCGAATTTTATCAAAATCGGAAAACCAGTCGATTTTGCAGGAAAAATTCAAAAAACAAAACAAAAGTGCGAAAATTATCATTGCAAATATATTTCTGAAACTTTTTTCATGGGAGGGGGTAATTTGATTCAAAATATTCATTTTTACCATCTTACCTCCACTGAAATTTCAGGAGAAACAAAATCTCCTGGCATTCCTTTTATAAAGATATGATAATAGTCTGCGCCGGTTTCTATTATAATATGTTTTTTAATTCTGAAAAGAAAATAAGTTCCGCATTGAATTCCGATGTAACCATAACTTCCGGCTTTATCTTCTGCTTCTGAATCATTATATGCCACAGAATTTTCTATGAGCATTGCGTTTCCGCCTGCCTTAACATTTAAAAGAAAGTTTTTAAACAATTCCCGCTCATAAATAAAATTACCGCTGAAAATTCCAAATTCATCGCCGTAATCATAATAATCAGATGAAACGGAATATTTAGAAAGCAGACCTTCCAGTTCAAAACCAAATCTATTTTTTCGCGCTGCTGAAAGAATTCCTATTTTTGCGCCAACTGCCGGTACAACAGTTCCTGCTAAAAATTCATCATTGAACGGAGACCACAGCATTCCGGCTCCCGCGGCAAAATACAAACCAGGTGAATTGCGATTTTTCGCCTGCTCTGCAAGTTCTTTTTGCCTTTGCGCTTCCGCCGC
>CAYXDA010000121.1:0-5948 GCA_964463615.1 uncultured Treponema sp. | reverse complement strand
AAACTTGCTATGTTGGTGATTTCGGCAGGCTCAATCACCGAGATAAAGTTGCGGTGATTTCGACTTCGCTCAACCATCGGGATATAAGGAAAACTAATATGTCATTTAAAATTCAAACATTAAACAAAATAAGTGCGGCGGGACTTAATCTTCTTGACCGCGACAATTATGAAATCGCTTCGGAAATGAATAACCCGGATGCAATTTTGGTTCGTTCTGCTGATATGCACCAGATGCCTCTTTCAGAAAACGTAAAGGCTGTTGCGCGCGCTGGAGCGGGTGTGAACAATATTCCGATTCCTGAATTTACAGAAAAAGGTGTTGTTGTTTTTAATACTCCAGGAGCAAATGCGAATGCAGTAAAAGAACTTGTTATTTTAGGACTTTTGCTTTCCAGCCGACCGGTTTTGTACGCAAATCAGTGGGTGAACGATTTGGCCGGAAAAGGCGATGAAATTCCTGATTTGGCGGAAAAAGGCAAATCTCAGTTTGTTGGTCCTGAACTAAAAGGCAAAACTCTCGGCGTAATCGGACTTGGCGCAATCGGAGCGATGGTTGCGAATACTGCAATAAAACTTGGAATGAACGTAATCGGTTATGATCCGTTTCTTTCTATAAAAGCCGCTTGGTCTCTTGATCACAATGTAAAACATTCAGAAAGTTTGGAAGGAATTTATAAGAATGCGGATTACATTACAATTCACGTTCCGCAGACAAACGATACAAAAGGAATGATAAACGCAAGTTCTCTTAAATTGATGAAGAACGGAGTTCGCATTTTGAACATTGCTCGTGGCGGACTTGTAAACAACGCAGACATTTTGGAAGCCGTAAAAAGCGGAAAAGTTGCTTGTTTTGTAACAGATTTTGCCAGCGAAGAACTTTTGAATCAGAAAAACATAATCGTTATGCCGCATTTGGGCGCGTCAACTCCAGAAGCGGAAGAAAATTGCGCTTTAATGGCAGCGGAAGAACTTAAAGAATTCTTGGAAAAAGGAATCATCGTAAATTCTGTAAACTTTCCAAAGACAACTACAGAAAACGAAATTCCTAGCGGCGGAACGCGACTTTGCATAAGCCACAAAAACATTCCAGACACAATTTCTAAGTTCACAACGATTTTAGGTGAAGCAAAACTGAACATTGCGGGAATGATAAACCAAGCGCGCGGCGACGTTGCTTACAACTTAATTGACGTAGACGGAAAAGTTCCAGCGGAAATCATTAAGAAGTTGGCAACTTGCGCAGATTCAGTTCGCGTAAGAGCGATTGAAAGATAAGTAACTCGGTGGTTGAGGTTCTCGAAACCACCTAAGAGCAACCACCGAATGTGCACGTCATTGCGAAATAGGAGCACGTCATTGCGAGCGAAGCGAAGCAATCTTATTAATGTTTACGAACTATTCTGAGATTGCTTCGTCTACGGCTCGCAATGACGTTGTTTTTATTTGCAAAAAAATTCCTATTTTCTTTTATTGAAAATAATATTCAATTTATTTTAATTCGTCCTATTCACATAACAAAAAAAAATATGCTATTCTGCAAAAGTTAAAATTATACGAGGAGAGAATATGAAAAATAAATTTCTTTTCAAAGCAACTTTTTGCTTGCTATCTTTTATTCTGTTTTCTTGCTCACAAGAAGAAAAATCAAATAATATTGAATTATCATCTGAAAGGACACGATGGGAACTTTCTGTTTTATCTTCTGAATCAGAACTAAATTCTTTTATTTCGCGTGGCGATGAAAATATAGTAGATTGGCAACTTTCTAAAGAATTTGCAGAATTATATTTAGAAGATGGAATTACAAATGGAGAATATCCAGAAGATTCAGAATTATGGGAAATTCCAATTGCAATTTATTCATCAGATGGAAACATAAAATACTATGAATTTAGAATTGTTAGCAATGGTTCTGTAATTGGAGCAATAACTGGTAGTGCAATAAAAGATTATGGTTGCCCAATTTTGTATGAATTTTTAACTGTTGGTTATGCCGATGAACTTGAAAAACTTTATAATTTAGGTTCTTTATCAGAAGAAAACATTCCTAGAATTATTGATGATGGTTATCCTTCTGTTGCTATTGGATTAAAAAAAGAAAGTCGAGGAAATACTGAAGAATTTGAATCTTTTGTTAATTTGGAAACTGGTGCACAATTAAATGAAACGGATATTTTACAAGAACTTTCTTATGAAGAAGTTTTAGAAAATAATAATGATTATATTGATTCAGAACTTGATGAAAATAAAAGCTCAAATAGAAAATTATAAAGAAGATGGAAAAGAATTTTGGAAAATGGCTGTTGCAAATAAGGGAAAAATTGCAGATTTTGCGACGAGAGGTTCTTCCAAAAATAAAAAACACGAAATTAATTCTAAGAAAATAAATGAATATTGGAAATATGCTTCAAAATATGGATATTATTCTTCAATAATAAATTATGGCGCATGTGGTCCAGTTGCAATTGGATTTGTACTTGATTTTTTTACATGCAAATGAATCAATTCCAAGTTGGGGAAATCTTTCTAAAACAAACAAAACAGATATTCTTTATAACAAAATGCATGTTTTTGCAGTTGGAAATTATGGAGAAGCTTCTTTGCCTTGCTATTTAAGTGAACCTCTTTATGCGTATTCAAATTACAGAACACAATTAAGTTGTTATTGTTATCCAAAATCTTTAATAAGCAATGATTTGCCAGGAATAAGTTTACGAGTTTTTGGAAAAGGATTTGCACACTATAGACCTGTAATTGGCTGGCAAAATAAAGGGTGGTGGATTTTTAGCTGGCCACGTTTAAAAATATTAGATTCAGTAGACTGTTCAAACAAAAGAAGTGGAAGTTGGCAAACTTACGTACCAATATATAATTTTGCTTGCTACAATGTTATAAAAATAAAATAGGAATTTAAATGAATTTTATAACAAAATTAAAATTTTCCATTTTGCAAATTTTCTTCATATTTCTTCTAACTAGTTGTCCTCTTGGCGTTCATGAACAAGAATTCGGAAAGGAAATTTCAAATTATCCAGAATGGTGTTCTGATAATACAGAATCGAAATATTGTTTTGGCTATTCAAAGTGGTTTGATTGGCAATCTGAACAAGGCAAGAATCTTCACTATCTTCTAAATGATACAATATCAAACGATTTTGCTGGAAAAGTAAGAATAGAAATACGAGGACAGAATATTAGTTTTTATTTTTCAAAAGAAGATTTTGCGCAATGTTCTTTATATTGTTTTTATGGTAATGCAACTAATATTGATTTTGATTGCGAAGTTCCACAGGAAAATCCAAATAAAGAATTTAAATATAATTGTAAATTAAAAAAAGTTAAAGGATATAAATTAAAAACTTTTTTAGAGCAAGAAAGTGCAAATGTTACGTTAACGAAAATTTCTGACTCTGCATTTAATTTAAAACTATTACTAAATGAACAAGAAATTATTAACGTCGATATGAAAAATAAAAATACAAAAGTTTCGTGTATTGATAACGAAAATCTACCATACTGGTTACCAAATTCTATTTATGTAGATAATATAGGAGATTCAAATTTTTCTGATTCTGAAATATATTTTTCTAGAGAACTTTTTTATGCAAATAGCACGTTAAATTCTTCTGATTATGTTTATTTAAATTTTTACAATTTTCTTGCTTGTTTTGAAGGAATTTCTTTAAGAGCTATTGATGGAGCAAATAGGAAAATTTCATTTTATTTAATGGATAAAAACGAAAGCGATTTTGCAGATTATTTTGAAATTATTGTAGAAAAATCATTTACAGAGAATGAAGCAAAAAGTGGAAATATTTACGGAAAAAATCTTGGTTCCTTAGGTTTTTATAAAGAAAACGAGGAAATGACTAAAAATATTTGCTTTTATGATAAAAGCAAATGCACTATGTACTTCTCTGGCGAAATAAAAAAATATTAAAATGTCAAAAAAATTACTTTTAAAACTTTGTACCATATTTTTTATAACAATACTATTTTCTTGTTCTTCAGAATCTTCTAAAGATATATCTACAGAAAAATCTATTAAAAATGAAATAGAAACTTATATTTCAAAATGGAATTATAAACCAGCTCTTTCTGTTTCCGTTTATGGGAAAAATGGCAAAATTAATTTCTCATTTGCTTACGGAAAAGATTCAATAAGTAAAAATATTGATAATTCTTTAGAAACTGAACATTATTTATATAGCATAACAAAAAGTTTTGTTGCTGCATCGATTTTAAAATTAGAAAATGAAAAAAAGCTCGATATTAACCAACCTATTTCAAAATACTTAGGTAATCTTAACGAAATTTATATAAATCTAGATGCAACTATAGAAGAATTGCTAAATCACCGTTCGGGAATTTACGATTATACAGATTCAGCAAGTATGTTTTATAATAATCCTTTTATTAATGAAAGTTGGAGTCCACATAAAATATTAAGTTTTATAAAAATTCCTGCAACAAATCGGGGCGAATTTAATTATTCTTCTGCAAATTATATTCTATTGGGGTTAATAATAGAAAAAATTTCGGGACAAGAATTAAATCATTATATTTCTGATAACTTTTTTAATCCTTTTAATTTTTCATTAAAACTTTATCCTCAAGACAATGCAGATTTTTTAAATTTTGCTCATCCGCATGTTTTTCCAAATACAAAACCATTATATTTAGCTGGCGATGGTACAACACCAATTGATGCAGTAGATATTATACCTAATCTTTTAGAATTGTTGGGAAAATGCAGTTGGGCTGCAGGCGGAATTTATGGAAAAATTAATGACATTTCAAGATGGGGATTTGAACTTTTATCAGAAAACGGAAATATTGATAATAAAATTAAAAATGAAATTTTAAGTTCGGTTTCCAATTTTTCTGAAACTTCTATTCAAGAAGAATCCTATGGTTTTGGAATAAGAAAAATTTTTCATAATAATAAAGAATTTATTGGTTCCTATGGACGTTGGTTTGGGAAATGAGAATTTAATGTTTTATAGTAAAGATTCAGATATTTGTATTGCAATTTTTTCTGCTTCAAATGCAATGGAAAATAACAATCCAAATATTGATGATTTAATGTTTTCAATTTATGAAATTTTCGAATAAATTTTTATTTTTTAGCCAAATATTATTTATTTTTGCCTTTTTTATATCTTGTACTCAGAATTTTTCTGAAAATTCAAATAATAACTTATATGTTCATCCTAAAAAACAATGGAATTATTTAATTTATATGGCAGCTGATAATAATTTAGAACGTTTTGCACTAAAAAATATAAAATCACTACAAAAAATTGGTTCAACGGAAAATATAAATTTTATAGTTCTATTAGATAGAGCAAATGGTTATGACAAATCTGAAGGCAATTGGACGGGAACAAAACTTTTTTATATTTCAAAAACTCCAAAATTTCTAAACGACGATATTATTTTTGACTATGGTGAACTTGATATGACTGATTCTGTGAATCTTTATAATTTCTTGATAACTACTAACAATTATTTCCCAGCAGAATATACAGTGTTAAATATTTGGAGTCATGGAAACGGAGTTTATCCAGACGGAATTATTCAAAAATCATCTCGCAGTATTATAGAAGATTATACAACAGGATATAATTCTAAAGATTCAATGTCTATTATTGATTTTTCAACTGCAATAAAAAAATATGAAGAAGAAACTAATAAATTTATTGATATTATTCAATTTGATGCTTGTTATATGCAAATGTTAGAAGTTTGTTATGAATTAAAAAATGTTTGTAATTTTATTGTTGGTTCAGAAATAGAAATTCCTGGATATGGAAGTGATTATGAAAGTATTGCGAAATTTCTACTAAATAATTCAAACTGTTTAGCAGATGAATTAGCATTGTTTTTAGTTCAAAGTTTTTATGATTTTTATAAAAAATCTAGTTCTAATTTTATATATTC
>CAYXDA010000120.1:0-5953 GCA_964463615.1 uncultured Treponema sp. | reverse complement strand
CGGACATACCGCCCGGCTTACGCGGCGGATTTTTCGCTGCAATCCGCCACATTTTCAAATCATTGAACAATACTTAAAAATCTTATATATTTTTAAAGAATTGTTTTCTATTTAAAACATTGCAGGAGATTAAAATGGAAAAGGATGAAATCCTTAAAAAAGCAAAAGAATATATTGTGGCAGAAAAGGACGAACGTTTCAGAAAAGAGGTTGAAGATCTTATTGAAAAACAAGATTTCACCGAACTTGAAGACCGCTTTTACCGCACACTTGAATTCGGAACCGGCGGACTTCGCGGTGTAATGGGCGGCGGAACAAACCGCATGAACACACTTGAAATAAACCTTGCAACACAAGGACTTTCGAACTATGTAATAAAAGCGTTCCCGGAAAAAGCAAAAGCAGGTCAGCTAAGTGCGGTAATCGCTTACGACAGCCGCAAAAACTCAGATGTTTTCGCAGAGGCAACCGCTCTTATTTTTGCAGCAAACGGAATCAAGGCATATCTTTTTACAGGACTTCGCCCTACTCCGGAACTTTCCTTTGCAATCCGCTATTTTAAAGCAGACACAGGCGTTGTTGTAACAGCGTCGCACAATCCAAAAATCTATAACGGATACAAAGCATACTGGAACGATGGCGCTCAAGTTATTGAACCTCATGATGTAGGAATTGTAGAAGAAGTAAACAAAGTAAAGAGCGTAAAAACAATTTCAAAAGAAGAAGCTATAAAGAGCGGAAAACTCGTTCTTATAGATTCAGAAATTGATGAAAAATATTGGGAAATGTGCAAAAATCAGCTTTTCCGACCGGATCTTATAAAAGAATACGCAAAAAACGTAAATGTAGTTTATACTCCGCTCCACGGAACAGGAGCAATGCACGTGGAAAAAGTTCTCGGAGATTTAGGACTTGCTGTAAGAACAGTTCCGGAACAAAGAAATCCGGACGGAAATTTCCCTACAGTAGAAAAACCTAATCCGGAAGAAAAACCTGCTATGAAAATGGCGGTTGAACTCGGAACTTCAACAAAAGCAGACTGCGTAATGGCAACTGACCCGGACTCGGACAGATTCGGAACAGCCTTCCCTGATAAAGACGGAAATTTCGTACTTCTTTCAGGAAACCAGATGGGCGCTCTTTTAATGGACTACATTTTCCTTACACGAAAAGAACTTGGAAAACTTCCGGAAGATTCTTATTGTATCCGCTCAATCGTAACATCGCCGTTCGGCGACTACATCTGCAAAAAATACGGTGTTGAAATGCTTGAATGTCTTACAGGATTCAAATGGATTGCCGCAATTGAAGCAGAACGAGAAGCAAAAGGAATCGGTCATTACGTTTTCGGTCTGGAAGAATCCTATGGCTACAAAGTAGAAACAGAAGTTATGGACAAAGACGGTGTTTCAGCAGCGGCTATGTGTGCAGAAATGACAATGTACTGGCGCTCAAAGGGAAAATCAATTCTTGAACACCTTGACGATTTGTACAAAGAATTCGGATATTTTGAAGACCGCGCAATTTCAAAGAACTTCCCGGGTTCTGCCGGAGTTGCTACAATGGCCGGAATTATGACAAAACTCCGCAACGATGGTCTTACAACTC
Organism: uncultured Treponema sp.; assembly: GCA_964463615.1. Classification (GTDB taxonomy): domain Bacteria; phylum Spirochaetota; class Spirochaetia; order Treponematales; family Treponemataceae; genus Treponema_D. Next base: position 4,345 of record CAYXDA010000120.1, on the reverse strand, counting down.
TTGCCGGCAAAAAAGTTGTAAAAATCCGCGACATTCAGACATCTACAGAATACGATCCTGCAAATCCGTCTGTTAAAAATCCGTTGGCATTCCCGAAAAGCAATGTTCTTCAGTTCTTCCTTGAAGGCGGAACAATAGTTTCTGCACGACCTTCCGGAACAGAACCAAAAATCAAGTTCTACATAAACACAAGAACAGATGTAAAAGAACCGACAGATTCTGCACTTGCAGAAGCAAAAAAAGAAGCTGCTCAGCTTTGCGACAAAATCACTGACGATATAAACGAAGTGCTTGATGCAGCCAGCAAATAAAATATTAAAAGATTACAAACGAATGTTCCGCCTTTTAAAATCAGGCGAAACATTCGTTGCCTTTGACACAGAAACAACCGGATTGAACAGCCAGACTTGCCGGATAATCGAAATCGGAGCCATAAAGTTCAATTATTCCGGTTGTATTTCTGTTTTCAACTCATTAATAAATCCGGAAACCTCTGTTCCGCCGGAATGTGTAAAACTCAGCGGAATAACTGATGATATGTTAAAAAATCAGCCGCTCATCAAAAGTGTTCTTCCGTCTTTTTGCGATTTTATAAAAGATTCAATAATAATAGGACACAACGTTCATTTTGATCTGCGCTTTTTACAGGCAGAACTTGAACGCGCAGGTCTGCAATCTGTTTCCAACCCGGCAATAGATACGCTTGGCTTTTCCCGTTGGGTTTTTCCTGATTTTCCAAAATTCAACCAGCCTTTTCTGGCAGATTTTTTTAAAATCAATATAACCGCCGCACATCGCGCTTACGATGATGCAAAAGTATGCGGAAATATTTTTCTTGAACTCATAAAGGCAAGCGCAGAACGACAAAAACTTTAGCCGCGCGGCGCGTTCGCAGGATTTATAGGCATTCCATTCTGAAAAACCATAAATTTTATGCTGGAATCATTTCCCCGGCCGGTCTTTCCAAGTTCACCGCCAGCTACAATATAATCACCTTTTCTTGCAGAAACACTTGCAAGTCCCGAATATGAATATATAAGACCTGTCTTTGACTGCACAAATACAACTTCACCAAACCCGCGGTAAACACCAGTATACATTACAGTTCCTTCGCGGACAGCTTTTACCGGTTCATTATCTTTTCCTGTAAGCTGAACACCGCTGACCTTGCCGCTGATATTTTTTACAACAGGATTTGCAAGCGGCCAAGAAACACCTTTATAAGAATAATTATCGCTGGAATTCGATTTTACGGCAGAAGGATTTTCAGACTTTCCGGAAGTTTTATTGGAAGCAACTGGCGCAGAAACAGCCGAAGAACTATTTTTTTCAGGCGGAACAAGAATTTTCTGTCCTATTTTTATTGTTGAAGAATTGTCAAGACTGTTAAGCGCAAGAAGTTCATTCAGTTTTATTCCATAATTTCTTGCAATTCCATACAAAGTATCACCTTTTTTTACAGTATAAGGAACTGTAGAAGTTTTTTTTGCAGAAGAATTTGTTTCTGCGGTTTTTGAAGCAGAAAGCGCAGCTGCATTTTCTATATCCGCAGAAGGAATTACAAGTTTTGCACCGGCTTTTAAAACATCATTTTCAGAAAGATTATTTGCAGCCCTAAGTTCCGGAACTGTAATCTGATATTTTTTGCTTATTGAATAAAGCGTATCACCTTTTTTTACAGTGTAAGATGAATCTGCGAACAAAGTAAAACCAGAAAGAAAAAACAATAAAACCGAGCAATATTTTAAAATCTTTGACATTTTCATAATTCAATTATCGGCAGATATTAAAAATATCATCTGTTTTTTATTCAATTTTCTGAATTTTCTGCAATTTCGTGAAAAAGTTTGCCGGCATCAATTCCATTTATAATTTTTCCGACCGGATAATTTTCCAGCATATTTTTGCGGCCAAATTTCAAATGATTAGATGTAATGCCGTGTTTTATGGAAATATCCGCTTCCATAAGAGCAGAAATATGATCCGCAATCCGCACAATACGCCCGTCGACCGGCGAAAACGCGGCAGAATTATATTTTGAATTCAAATCTTCCCAAGTTACTTCTTCTGTATTTCCGCTTGAATTTATAATGCGGTTCGCAAACTCATTACTTGTAAAATACATAAGTTCATCCGCAAAAAAAGGTTCCATCAGCGGCAAAAGTTCTTTACGAACAATCTCATCTTCAATTTTTTTTACAATATTCGGAAGTTCATCCGTAGCCTGTTTTACAGGAGAAATAATATCTCGTGTAACCGCTTCCGGCAAATCATGAAAAAGACCTGTAAAAAAATTATTGATGATGCGCTTTTCCGTCATTTTTACACCGGAATCGCGGCAAAGTAAAAGCGTAAGAATTGCTACAAAAAAACAATGCCCCAAAACAGAAGTTTTTGGTACGCGCGGCGTTTGATTCCATCTTATTTGAAAACGAAGCTGTTCAATTTTTAAAAGCAGCGAATAAGAGCGTTGATGTGTTACAAGATTCTGCATTCCTTTCAAATCAAGATAATGCTGAATTTGCGCCTGAAGTTCCGTATTGATTTGTTCAAGCCGTTCCGCTTCATTTACAGTTTTCAACATTTGAAGTTCACGCAAAGTTGCAAATTTATTGGCTGCAGAAAAAATTTTTGAAGCAAGAAGTGATTTTTCCGGAACTACAATTTGACCCGCTTTTTGTCCGGTATAAATTGTAAAGCGCGAAAAAATCTCATTATCCATAAGAACAGGTTTATATGTTTTTAACACCCATTCATTCAAATGAAAATACTCCTGGGAAAATTCCCGTTTAAGCATATCCAGAACAGGCGCTTTTATATCGCACAAAGAGATTTTAGAAAGCAAGTCAAACAAAGAAGCGTAAATCATCCAAAGCCAGTCAACATAATGCCCTTCGTTTTCTTCGTACTTTCCTATTATATATGCAAGAACCATTTTTTCTGCGGCTTTATCCATTTCAACAAGGTCAAAAGGACGCACAAGATCTGTCCAACGCTGAATAGAAAAACCTTCAAACAATTTTAGAGCAAATTTCTGATTGAACATTGAAAATTCCTTTTCACAATTTAGCGGCTTGAACCCGATTTCTGGTCTGCATCCATTTTATCTTTCCAGACAATCGCTTTCTTTTTAATTTCCTCCGCATTATTTTTATCACCGATTGCAACTAAAAGTTTATGCTTTGCAAGAAGAAATTTTATCGCACTTCTCATATCATCAATTCGTCTGGTAGAAAGTTCATATTTATCCCGGTAACCGGCCGCAGAAGAATCAAGAAGTTTTCCTATCAACCTTATATAAAGAACCGTAGTTTCGTAATCTTCATTATTCGGATCAAAGTACGCTTTTACGGCAGCTTTCATATCTATAAGATTTTTTGCGACAACAGAAAATCGGCCTTTTAACTCAACAAAAGACCATTTCCACTTTGAATTGTCACCGAATGCATCTTCCAGAAGATTTATTGCAAGCCCAAGTTTGCGAACAAGAAAATAACGCTCGGAAACAGATTTTTCTTTTATCGCCTCATGATTTTCCGCAAGTTCCGAATATGAAACATCAATGAAATTAGTAACAAGTTCTTCCAGATAAATTATTGCTTTGTAAAGAATTTTTCGCGCATCATTCAATGCGTCGTTGTTTTTTACTTCAAGAATTTTTAAAGAAAGACTGTTCTGCGCCATATATAACGAAGAAACGCCTATCATATCATCGCAAAGCATAAGTTTTTTATAAGCGGAATCAGATGCTCCACCGTTTATGCTGTTCAATGTTGTTTTTTCTTTTGCAAGAATCGCTGTAATTTTACTTTGGTAAGGTTTTATTGTTTCTGCAAATTCAAGTCTTGTTGACTCTGAAACTTTAGACATAAAAATCCTCCTCCATTAAAAACCTCTTGAATATTTTTCAAGCATTTCTTTTGCATGTTCAAGAGATGCAGCCGAATTGGAATCACCGGAAAGCATACGGGCAATTTCTACAACACGTTCATTTCCGGAAATCGGATGGACATTGGAAACAGTTTTTCCATCAGCAACACCTTTTTCAATCTTTATTTGATTGTCGGCATAAACTGCAATGCTCGCTAGATGTGTAATGCAAAAAATCTGGCGTTCTTTTGCAAGTGATTTCAAGTGAAAACCGACGGAAACCGCGACTTCTCCGCCAATACCAGTATCAATTTCATCAAATACAAGCGTTTGCACAGGATCGTTCTGCGCAAAAATTGTTTTTAGAGCAAGCATCACGCGCGAAAGTTCACCGCCGGAAGCAATTTTTGCAAGCGGAAGCATAGGTGACCCCGGATTAGCGCTTATAAGAAATTCAATATTATCAAAACCATAA
>CAYXDA010000119.1:0-6057 GCA_964463615.1 uncultured Treponema sp. | reverse complement strand
GCAGCTCGTCGGGCTCATAACCCGGAGGCCGCAGGTTCGAGTCCTGCCCCCGCTAGCAAAAAGGCTTTCTGTTTGTGCAGAAAGTCTTTTTTTTGTAATTGAAACATTTCTTATTTCGGTTTTGTTTCTTTTTTTTGATTTTTTATTGTTTCGGAATATCTGCGGAATTTGCGAGAAAGCACGGCGTTGCGGGCGGCGTTTGAGCCCGCAGAGGGGATAGGGCGCAACGGAGTGCGACCGTAAGGGGAGGCTTCCCCTTTGCATATAATTACAAATCTTAAAAATCTTTTGCATTTTATCATTCTGCTTTTTTATTGTTTTTTTTACTTTGTTCTTATTTTTTTAGCGGGTTATTTTATGATTTTGAACACGGGTGCGAGGACGGATTTAGTCCAATATTTTACGCCTTGGCTTTTAAGGCGGTTTAGGGAAGGTTTTGTTTATGTTAGAAATCCTCTTTTTCCGAATAAAGTTACGCGCTATGAACTTTCGCCTGAAAAAATAGATGTTGTTTTGTTCTGTTCTAAAAACTATTCTCCGATTTTGCCGTATATCAAAGAAATTTCCGATAAATACAGAACTTATTTTCATTACACAATAACCGCTTATGGAAATGATTTTGAACCTGGTGTTCCTTCTGTTGATGAAAGCGCGAGTACTTTGATTGCTCTTTCCGAAATTGTCGGGAAGCAGAAAGTTGCCTGGCGCTATGATCCTGTTTTGCTTACAAAAAAATATACGGTAGAACTTCACGCCCGTACATTTGAGCATCTGGCGAAAATTCTTGCGCCGCATATTGACCGCTGTATTTTTAGTTTTGTGGAAATGTATAAAAAATTGCAGTTTAATATGCCGGAACTTATTCCTCTTTCTGAAAATGATATTGCGCGCCTTGCTGAAATTTTGGGCGGAATTGCAAAAAAATATGGAATTTTTATTCAGACGTGCGGAACGGAATGTGATTTTTCGCATTTCGGAATTCATAAATCCGGGTGTACGACTTTGCAAATTTTAGGAAATGCGAACGGTTGCGAATTTGAAAAGTTGAAGCATGGAGGAATGCGCGCCGGTTGCGGTTGTATTGCAAGTCGTGATATCGGAGAGTATGAAACTTGTCTGAACGGATGTAAATACTGCTATGCAAATAAAAATCATCTTGAAGCGCAAAGAAGATTTTCGCTTCATAATCCTGAATCACCGATTTTAATCGGAAATCTTTTGCCGGATGATGTTGTTTCTTGTGCGGAACAGAAATCATTCTTGCGGAAAGAAAAAACTTCTGATTTGCAGGAGAATTTGCAGCCTCATTTATTCTGAATCTTTTTTTCATTTTTTTATGGCAGATATGGCAGACTTTTTGCAATTTTTGTAATTTTTTGGACTGTCGTTTTTTTCTGTGTTAAAATTATTAAATATGAAAAAAATTATTTTTACTGTTTTTACATTGATTTATTTTGGTTTTGCTGTTTTTTCGCAGACGAAAGAAAGCATAAAAAATGGAGCGATACTTCACGCATTCTGCTGGTCGTTCAAAACAATTGAAGAAAAACTTCCGGAAATTGCGGCCGCAGGTTTTACAGCGGTTCAGCCTTCTCCTATAAATACTTGTCTTGAAGGCGATTACGGCGGACTTGACCTTTTGGGTGCGGATTTAACAGGAAAATGGTATTACCATTATCAGCCGACTGACTGGAAAATCGGAAATTATCAGTTGGGAACCCGTGATGATTTTATAAGTATGTGTAAAAAGGCGGAAGAACTTGGAATCGGGATAATCGTAGATGTTCTTCCGAACCACACAACGCCTAGAAAATCTGAAATTGCGCAGGATTTTATCGATGCGGTTGGCGGAATGGACGAAATGTATCATGCGAATGCGGATCGTGGAATTACAAACTATGCTGACCGTTTGCAATGCACGACTTATTCTATGGGCGGACTTCCTGATGTGAATACGGAAAATCCTAAGTTCCAATCGTATTTTATGCAGTATATGAATGATGTTATTGATTGCGGGGCGGACGGCTTTCGCTTTGATACGGCAAAGCACATTGGACTTCCGGATGACCCAAAAGACCCTAAAGCTAAGGAAAACGATTTCTGGCCGATTTTTACAGGCAGAAAAGCGATAAACGGAGTTTCTCTTCATAAGGCGGATGAACTTTTTCTTTATGGAGAAGTTCTTCAGGGCGGCGGTTCGCGCGAGGATGCTTACGGCGAATATGTTTCTGTTGTTGCAAGCAGTTACGGAGCGCTTATACGTTCGGCCGCTAAAAATGGAAAATATCTTGCAAACGGCTTGAAAAGCTTCCGTAACGATGCGGGGCCGGAAAAACTTGTAACTTGGGTTGAATCGCACGACACTTATGCAAACCACGGAGAATCAGCGGCGCTTACAAATTTTCAGATTCGTTCCGGTTGGGCGGTGATTTGCGCAAGAAAAAACGGAACTCCGCTCTTTTTCTCTCGCCCTAAAGGACCGGAAGGAGTTCAGTTTCCTGGTGAAAGCAAAATCGGTGATGCCGGAAATGATGAATTTAAAAATCCGGAAGTATCTGCTGTAAATCACTTTAGACAGGAAATGAGCGGCGAAGATGAAGAGCTTTTGAACGGAAATGACAGTTCCGTAATAATCGTAAAGCGCGGAAATCGCGGTGCGGTTATTGTAAATGCCGGAACAAAGGCTTCTAAAGTAAGTTTCCCTATAAATCTTTCGGATGGAACTTATAAAGACAAGGCGAATGGAATCAAGTTCACTGTAGAAAACGGAGTCCTTTCCGGAAAACTTCCAAAACAGAAAATCGCCGTTATATATTAGTTCCTGAAACTTGAAGAATCTTTCTGCCATTGTAGTTCCGCAGACACTTTTATAAATTTGTCTTTTATAATTTTTGTTAAAGTTCTACAATGGAAAAGAAAAGCCGTATAAGGCTAAATATTTTTTTAGAGGAAAACAATGGTAATTTTAACTCTTAACTGCGGATCTTCTTCTGCAAAATATCAAGTTTATGACTGGGATAATAAAGAAGTTATGGCTAACGGCGTTGTTGAGCGCATTGGCGACACTGGTTCTTGCATTACGCATAAAGCGCACGGAAAGAAAATTGAATTTGAAAGCCCTTGCCCTACACATAAAGAAGCAATCGAACTTATTCTGAAAGAAATCACAGATAAAGATGTTGGTGTTATTTCGGATATGAGCGTTATCGGTGCAGTTGGACACCGGGTTTTGCACGGCGGCGAAAAATTTACAAAATCTGTTTTGATTACTCCGGAAGTTTTAGACGGATTCCGCGAAGTTATAGATTTGGGACCACTTCATATGCCTGCAAATATTATGGGAATAGAAGCGGCGCAGAAAGTTCTTCCGAACGTTCCGCATGCGGCTGTTATGGATACCGCTTGGCATCAGACAATGCCGGAAAGTTCATTTATGTACGCAATTCCGCGCGAATGGTACACAAAATATGCCGCAAGAAAATACGGATTCCACGGAACATCTTTCTTGTATACGGCAAAGCGCGCTGCGGCACTTTTGAATAAATCGCCTAAAGACACAAACCTTATTATTTGCCACATAGGAAACGGCGCTTCCTGCTGTGCGGTAAAAAACGGAGTCTGCTACGATACAACAATGGGACTTACTCCGCTTGCAGGACTTGTAATGGGAACCCGCTCCGGTGATTTGGATCCGGCGCTTCCATTTTATATTATGCGAAAAACCGGAATGAGCGCAGACGAAATGGATACCGCGCTTAATAAAAAGTCTGGTCTTTTGGGAATTACCGGAAAATATACAGACCGCCGCGATGTTGAAAAAGGCTCTGAATCAGGGGATGAACTTTGTGCGCTCGGTCAGAAAATGGAAGGTTACCGCATTAAAAAAACTATCGGTGCCTATGCTGCCGCTTTGGGAAAAGTCGATGCTATTGTATTTACTGCCGGCGTCGGAGAACATTCACCAAAAATCCGTGAACTTGCAACAGAAAACCTTGAAATTATGGGAATCAAAATGGATTTGAAAAAGAATGCGCTTTCCAATACTTCAAATGCAGAAACTTTAATCAGCGCAGATGATTCAAACGTTAAGATTTTTGTAATTCCAACAGATGAAGAGCTTGTTATGACAGAAGACGCTTACGCATTGATGAAAGGAACTTACGATGTTCACACGAATTTTGAATATTCGTTCCAGTCAAAAGATTACGTAAACAAAGCGCGTCAGGCTGCATTGACAAAAGAATTGGAAAAATTGCCGGAATTGAAGTCAATTTTGGCAAAATAGAGGTTTTCATGAAAACTGCGGTAGTATTTTTGGCGGATGGCTTTGAAGAAGTAGAAGCGCTTACTCCTGTTGATTATCTGCGAAGAACTCATCAGGTTGAAGTTTTTACGGTTGCCGTTCCTTCCGAAACAATGAGCGATCCGTATATTGTTATGGGTTCGCATAAAATTCCTGTAATTGCAGATTTGAATTTCAGAGAATTTAAAGAAGAATTTTGGGAAAATCTTCCGGATTTGATTTTTTGTCCAGGCGGAATGACCGGTTCTGAAAATCTTGCTGCCAGCAAAGAAGTTACAGAATATATAAAAAAGTGCAATTTTGCCGGAAAGTACATTTCTGCGATCTGCGCTGCTCCGGCGGTTGTCCTTGCAAAAACAGGCGTTTTAAAAGGCAAAAAATGGACTTGCTACCCGGAAATGGAAAAAGACGCGGAAAAATATTGCGGCAAAGAAGCGGATTTTAACCAGGTGCTTGCAGGCAGCGAACACCGCACAGAAAGTCCGTTCCAAACAGACGGAAATGTAATTACGTCTCGCGGGGCCGGAACGGCCGAACAGTTTGCAATGGAACTTGTGCGTCTTTTAGCCGGAGAAGAAACTGCAAAGAAAATCCACGACGGAACAATTCAAAGATAAAAAAAACAAAATCAAAATGCAAAGACAGTTTTACACAGCAAAACTGTCTTTGCTCTGCTTTTCCTGATTCATTTCTGTTACGTACATAATAAAATAATCTTCAAGAGTTTTTTTAGGACCTTCAAGTTTCATTCTTTCGCGGGCGCGCGCATTATCGCGGCGCACTGTATAAAGCGAATAAAAGTCGCGGTAGTCCAAACCGGCATCCGCTTTTACGTGTTCCCCAAGAAAAGAAGAAACTTCATCGCGGTTAATGGAAGAAATTCCGCGTTCCCGCAAAATATTTTTAAGAGTTGCAATCTGTTCAGTAGAAATTCCGAACAAAAATTCTTCCATTGCTTGCGTAACTTCCCTAATTTGCAGTTTGCTCTTTATAAAAGAAATCCACTGCTCGTCCATCTGCATGCTCATCATTATAAGTTCGCTTGTTCCCATCATTGTGCCGAACGCAGGCGCAAGCCTTCTTCTTGCGTTCCAAACCTGCTGCAAAACCGGAGCAACGGATTCAACCGTCTGGTCATTTCTGTGTTCCCACAAAAGCAAAAGCGAAAGTCCCCAGCTTCTGCGGAATTCCAACGGCAGCGAACCATCATTTATCAAATCAATGTAAACATCCTCTACCAAAAGCGTGAACATCATGCTTATAGTTTCTGAATGAAAAGCCTGGCTTAAACTTTTCGGGGCTCCAATCTGCTCGCTGATTTTAGCCATAGAAGAAAAAGTGTGGGTTTTTGCAACCATATAACCTTTTCCCAAAATTGCCTTGCTTGGCAGCTGAAGAGTAGTGTCGCCCTTTGTCTGGTGCTTTACAAGAGAGTCAATTAAAAACTGAGGAGTCCGAATTCCGCCCGGCAAATCGTGACGTTCCAAAAGAGAAGGAAAACGCGCAACCGCCTCTGCAAGTTTTGTTAAATCTTTCATCCGGCTTTCAATAACATCAAGACGTTCCGGAGCATATTCCTTTAAAAGCGGAATGAACTGATTGTAAAGTTCTTTTTCTTTTGGTGTAAGAATTACAATACCTTCATCCGCGGAAGTATCTTTTGCAGAGTCATCATAAAAATTAGAAATAGAAATTTCTTCAAAGTTTCCGTTTTCCAATAAGTCCGACATAATTATGTTATTATACACTATAAT
>CAYXDA010000118.1:2123-6117 GCA_964463615.1 uncultured Treponema sp. | reverse complement strand
AAATTATTGCATTTATTCAAAAAAATCACAATAATAGAAAATCAAAGGGGAGCTGGGTGAACCCGGCTGAGAGTAGACTGATTTGTCTTGACCCATAACCTGATTTGGATAATGCCAACGTAGGGAAACAATTTCTTATCAAAATAACATCGTAAAAACGATGTCTGCGTTCTATTCAAACAGGCAAATCTTTTTTATAAAACGCTGATTAAAGTCAAGATTTCATAAAAGTTGTTTTGTTCCAATATGATTTCGATGGGCTTAAATCACCGCGTTTTCAAAGAGGCTTGTTATGTTCTCAAAAATTTTTTCAAATGTACGCAATTCGTGTCCTTTAGTTCACAACATTACAAATTATGTGACTGTAAACGATGTTGCAAACGTAATTCTTGCCTGCGGTGCCAGCCCGATTATGAGCGACGATGCAGACGATGTTGAAGATATAACTTCGATTTGCGGCGGATTAAATATCAACATCGGAACGCTGAACAAAAACACGATTCCTTCGATGTTTCTTGCAGGAAAAAAAGCAAATTCGCTTGGACACAAAGTTCTTCTTGACCCGGTTGGAGCAGGCGCATCAAAACTTCGCACACAAACCGCACTAAATCTTATGAAGGAATTGAAATTGGATGTAATCCGCGGAAATATTTCCGAAATAAAAACACTCGCATTCGGAAGCGGAACAACAAAAGGAGTTGATGCAGATATTCAGGATGCGGTCAATGATTCAAATCTTGAAAAATCAGTTGAATTTGTAAAGAATTTTGCTAAAAATGCAAAATGTGTTGCCGCTGTAACAGGTGCAATCGACTTGGTTTCTGACGGAGAAAAATGCTACATAATCCGGAACGGAAGAGCAGAAATGGGAAAGATTACAGGAACAGGCTGCCAACTCAGCGGAATGATGACTGCGTTTATCGTTGCAAATCCGGAAAATGTTCTTGAAGCGGCGGCAGCGGCAGTTTGCGCAATGGGTCTTGCAGGAGAAATCGCTTGGAAAAATATGCAAAAAGGTGATGGAAATTCAACCTACAGAAACAGAATTATCGATTCAATTTATAATATGACCGGCGAACAACTGAAAAAAGGAGCAAAATTTGAAATCCGATAAAGACGAGGTTAAAGGCGGATTCGATAAAAAAAATCTTCGTTCTTCTCTTTTGCTTTATGCTGTAACAGACCGACACTGGACCGGCGAAAAAACTTTGATTCAACAGACGGAAGAAGCGCTTGAAGGCGGAGCGACATTTCTTCAAATCCGAGAAAAAAACTTGAACGAACAGGATTTTGAAAAAGAAGCGATTGAAATTCAAAAACTCTGCAAAAAATTCAATATTCCGTTTATCATAAATGACAACGTTATGCTTGCAAAAAAAATAAACGCGGACGGAGTTCACATCGGGCAAGACGATATGAATCCGCTTGAGGCGCGGAAAATTCTTGGAAGCGAAAAAATAATCGGAGTAAGCGCGCAAACTGTAAGCGAAGCGGTTTTAGCGGAAAATCAAGGCGCGGATTATCTTGGAGTCGGCGCAGTTTTTCCGACAGGAAGCAAAGAAGACGCAATCGAAGTTCCGCACGAAACCTTAAAAGCAATTTGCAATGCAGTAAAAATTCCAGTTGTTGCAATCGGCGGAATTACAAAAGACAATTTAATCGAATTAAAAGGAAGCGGAATCTGCGGAATTTCCGTGATAAGCGCGATTTTTGGACAAAAAGATATAAAATCAGCAGCGGAAGATTTAAAAATCCGTGTAAAAAAAATAATTGAAGATTAAGGCGGAAAAATTGAAAAACGTAAAAGCGGCAATTTTTGACATGGACGGAACTCTTTTAGATTCAATGCCGGTTTGGATTAATTGCGGCGAGCTTTATGTTCAGTCGCTTGGGTTAAAGCCAGAAGAGGAACTTGGAAAAAAACTTCTTTCGATGAATATGAAGCAAGGCGCGGAATATCTTTCTAAAAAATACGGAATAAAACTTTCGATTTTGGAAATCTGCCAAGGAATCAATGGAATTTTAAAAGATTCTTACGCAAATAAAATTGTTTTCAAAATCGGCGCAGAAAAATTTTTGAAAAATTTAAAAGAATGCGGAACAAAAATCGCACTTTGCACAAACACAGACAGAGAACTTTTTTCGCCGGCATTAAAACGATTGGACGCAAACAAATATTTCGACGGAATTTTCACAACAAGCGAAATGCAAACTTCAAAATCACATCCGGAAATTTTTTATTCTGTTGCAGAATTTTTAAAATCCGTACCGGAAGAAACATGGGTTTTTGAAGATGCGCTTTACGCAATCAGAACGGCGAATCTTGCCGGATTTAAAACTTGCGGAATTTATGACGAATCATACAAAAACGTTGCGGACGAAATTAAAAAATTCAGCACGATTTACTGCGAAAATTATGAAGAAGCGGAAAACTTCTTTATAAAATAAAAAAATCCTTCTTGAGGGCACCGCCTGAAGGAAAATTTGGAGTTTAAAATGAAAACTACAATGAAAACCGCTTTGACAATCGCAGGTAGCGATTCTAGCGGAGGCGCCGGAATTCAAGCTGACATTAAAACTATGACTTGCAATGGAATTTATGCCATGAGCGCAATCACAGCTTTAACTGCGCAGAACACAACCGGCGTTACAAAAATCATGGAAGTCTCGCCCGACTTTTTAAAAGAGCAGATTAAAGATGTTGTGGAAGATATTTTTCCAGACGCCGTAAAAACAGGAATGGTATCATCTTCTGACCTTATTGAAACAATCGCAGAATCAATAAAGGAATTCAATCTGAAGAATATCGTAGTCGATCCTGTTATGGTTGCGACCAGCGGAGCAAAACTAATCAGCGACAATGCAATAGAAACTTTGGAAAACGAACTTTTGCCGCTTGCAACGGTGATTACGCCAAACATTCCGGAAGCAGAAGTTCTTTGCGGCTCAAAAATCGCTTCCGAAAAAGATATGGAAAACGCTGCAAAATCAATCAATGCAAACTTCGGTTGCGCAGTTCTTTTAAAAGGCGGCCACAACTTGAACGACGCGAACGATTTTCTTTTTGACGGAAAAATCGGAACATGGTTCAACGGAAAACGCATAAATAATCCTAATACACACGGAACAGGATGCACGCTTTCTAGCGCAATCGCCTCAAACCTTGCAAAAGGTTATCCGCTGGAAAAATCCGTAAAAAATGCAAAAGATTATTTAAGCAATGCGCTGAATGCAATGCTTGATTTAGGAAAAGGTTCCGGTCCGTTGGCTCACAACTGGAACGTAAAAAATATTTATTAGAATGAAATGTAGAGTTTCGTGTTTTTGGTAAAATTGTGTCATTCCGAACTTCCATCTGAAGACAGGCAGATTGATTCGGAATCTACAATGTCAAAACCCGATTATGAAAAATGGCTTCCACCACAAACTCTGACATCATCGTTTGTGCATTTCAACAATTTTTAATGTTCTTAAAAAAACTCGACTTTCAATCTATCAACATCAATATAAAAGGAAAAACAATTATGGAAAACAAAACAAATACATTTTCAAATGCGCTCATTTGGTTCGGCGCGGCGGTTTCAATTGCAGAAATTTTAACCGGAACATATTTCGCACCCTTAGGATTCAGGAAAGGAGTTGCCGCAATTTTAATCGGTCATTTAATCGGATGTGCTCTTCTGTTTTTTTCAGGTTACATCGGCGCGCTTTCGCAAAAATCTGCAATGGAATCAACCGCCGCAAGCTTCGGCTTGATCGGCTCAAAATTTTTTGCACTTCTGAACGTAATTCAGCTGACCGGCTGGACAGGAATTATGATTTACGACGGTTCACTTTCTCTGAACGAAATTTTTTCCGCAGGAAAATGGATTTGGTCAATCGTTATCGGCGCACTTATAATTCTGTGGATTTTAATTGGAATCACGAATCTCGGAAAATTCAACACGATTGTAATGGCGGCTCTTTTTATTCTTACTTTAATTATGAGCAAAGT
>CAYXDA010000118.1:0-2023 GCA_964463615.1 uncultured Treponema sp. | reverse complement strand
TTGGCTTCTTCCTTAACATACGGAATTGTTTCGTGCTGGATGTACATAATCGGAATGGGAGCCGCAATTCTTACAGGAGAAACAGACATTGCAAAAATCATGATAAAAGCCGGACTTGGAATCACCGCTCTTGTAATTCTTATTCTTTCCACTGTAACAACAACGTTTTTGGATGCCTACAGTGCGGGCGTTTCAAGCAAAACAATCTGGCATAAGCTTCCGGAAAAATGGATTGCCATTGCCGTAACAATAATCGGAACAACAGCGGCGATAATTTTTCCGATGGACGACATAACAGATTTTCTTTACTTTATCGGTTCAGTTTTTGCCCCGATGATAGCGATACAACTTGCAGATTTCTTTGTGCTAAAAACAGATTCCTCCGAAAAAAAAATCGATATTTCAAGAATTGTCGTATGGGCAATCGGTTTTGCACTTTACAGACTTTTGATGAAAACAGATTTTATTTTAGGAAATACATTCCCTGATATGATAATCACATTTCTACTGACAATAACAGTAAGCATACTCTCGAAAAAAATCTCTAAATAACATTTTCTTACACCATTTACATCCACCCGATATATTTTTTATCCGGGTGGTTTCTCCGCTTCATAAACCGAAAAGAAATGATTATTCCAGAAAACGCAAAAAGTTTCCGTCATTCTCATATTTGAAAAACAAATGTCAAATATTACCAATCAAACAGATTTCTTAAGTTCAGCAAGTTCTTTTTTCAGAGCAACAGTTTTTCCAGTTTGAGCCGCAAGTCTTTGCGCAAGCATTTTGCTCAAAAAAATTCCATAATGAGGATTTTTTCGAATCATCATTAAAAAATCTGACTTAGGAATCTTTATAAGCCTGCAATTTCCCACTGCAAGAACAGTCGCAGTTCTTCTGTCATTCAACAGAAAAGCCATCTCGCCAATAAACAAATCGTTAGGAGTAAGAACAGTAGCAAGTTTATTATTAGAATAAACAGCAAATCTGCCGGAAACAATAAAGTACAAATCATTACTCACTTCACCTTCCCGGCAAACAATCTCTTTGTTCTTAAAACTAACAGTTTTAAAACTCCGCATCTTTCCAGGAACTGCACTCGAAGTATGCTGCAAATTGGCAATTACAAACTTAACCTCGTTTCCCTTTTCATTATAAGAAAGAGACTGAACAAGCGTTCTGCTCAAAGAAATTCCGCGACCATGAAGCATACCTTCATCCGCTTTTTTTTCAAGCGTTTTTCTCCAATCAAAGCCATGCCCGTCATCTTTTATTGAAAAAGTTGAAACATCCTCTCCGATCAAATATGAAATACGAATTTTCCTATCCGCAAATCTGGAATCCCTAGCCCTCTCCTGAATAAGCTTAATCATATCCCCGCCTTGCATAAGAAAATCAGTTTTCATATCATAATCAATCTCAAGATTTCCATGTTCAAGCGCATTAGTTAAAAGTTCGCTAAAAGTCATCTGCAAATCAAACCGCTCATCATCAGAAATTCTGTTAGTGTTATAAAGATAACTTACCAAAAAATTAGTATAAAAATGCGAATCCATCGGATCATTTCCAAAAACAAAAGAACCGGACTCTTCTCCGCCAATAACTTCTCTCATTCCTCGGTTAAGCAAAAACTGCTGATTCTGATATAAAATCCTTAAAATCCGTGTAAAATGCTCCTTGAATTCACACTCAGTCTGAATCGCAAGCATATTCAAATCCTTACGCTTTTCAAGTTCCTCAACATCCTTTTGAGATTTACAGACAGCAATAATACCACCATAATGAAGCCACTCATCATCATTTATAGTTTGTAATATTTTTTCACAATCAATAACATCCGAAGAAAAATCCAAAATCTTTATTTCAGGAAGCTCATAATCAACATATCGTATAATATCATCCGTAGAAACATAATTTTCAGAAGTAAAAAACATCGGAAACAATGCACAAGAATTTTTTACAATATCAACAAGCTTCTCATTATCCGAGGCAATTAAAATTTTTTTCATAATAACAATATAAC
>CAYXDA010000117.1:0-6138 GCA_964463615.1 uncultured Treponema sp. | reverse complement strand
ACAATTCCGAAGCATATTATAACGAACAAAAAGTTATGGAACATGCATCAGAAGCCGCTCTAAATTCAGAAAACAAAAAAAGCTCACAGGAAACGCTAAAAGAAAAAATAAACTATGAAATAACAAAGGCGGCTTCAAATGAAACAGACCTTTCGCTCTTTCTTGTAAAATTTGAAAATGCACCTGTTTCTAACATAAAAAAATATCTTGAAGATAATTTCGGAAAAGACAATACATTTATTTATGAAGAAAATACATTTGCTTTAATTAAAGAAGACACAACAGTAGACGAAGCGGAAGATATCGCCGCAAAAACAGAACAGGAATTGAAATCTTTATATCCTGAAACAAAAACTTTCATAGGAATTTCCAGCCGCTCAATAAGAATATTAAGCGCAGACAGACTTCTGATGGAAGCAGAGGAAGCGCTTAAACACACTTCCGATGACGAAGATTCCCATATAATCGGATTTCATGTTGACATCGAAAAGTATAGGGAACTTTTGAAAAACTCATAACAAATCAGATAACAAATCAGATTGATCTTTTAACAGTGATTCAATTTTTGCTCAAAGTTTTATGAATTTGCAGAATCTTTTGGATTTTCAGGTTCTTCAAGTTCATTTATTTCCTCCAATTTTTTTTCAAAAGAAGAAATAGATGCGTTGTCCTTGAATTTTTCCTTCAGTTCAGCAAGTTTTGAGCGCACCTGCCCATAATTTTCTTGAGCAAAAAGCACATTTATGTAATTAACAAGAATATCGGAATTATCCGGGTTTTCAGAATACAGTGTTCTGTACAATTCTTCAGAATCATCCAGATTTCCGCCCATTGCATAAATATACGCAAGAGACATTTTTAACGTTGTATTTTCGGAATCACGTTTTAAAAGATGCTCATAAACTTTTTGTGCATTCGGCCAGTCTTTATTCATCGCATAAGCACGGCCAAGTTTGTAATACGCTGACCAGCGAAGGGATTTGTTTTTCATTGCATAATTATAATACAAAATTGCCTTGTCATACTTTTCAAGATCATTATATGTATCGGCAATATTCATATACTCAACATAAATATTATTTTTTTTAAGTTCTGTTTCTCCTGGAATGGGAACATGAACAGAAGTGCAGGAAAAAAACAACATCGTTAATGCAAAAATAAAAAACAAAATCCGCTTCATTTTAGCCAAGAACCGTTTTTTCAATTTCAAAAAGCTGAGAACGATAAAGGCAAGAAATATTATGTCCGTAATCAGCAATAAGCTGAATCATATTTCTCGGATGTTCTTTTGTGTCACATCCGTTAAGCCTGTCGCCGGCATCGCCAAGTCCAGGCATAATATACGCTTTTTCATTCATAACAGGATCAACCCAAAGCGTATAACAAGTGCAGTTTTCCAAAGCGCGGGTAACACGAATACTTCCCTTCAAGGTAGAAATTGTATTGAAGAATGTTATTGATTTCGGATTTACACCCTGACTTTTCAGATATTTTACAACAGTTACAAGAGAACCGCCGGTTGCATTCATAGGATCTGCAAAAATCAAATCTTTTCCATCAAGTTTTTCCAAATCAAAGAACGACTTTTTCAAATCAAGAACATATTCCATATCAGACTCTTGCTTTGCATCATTGCGGCTGATCTTAAAAAGAGCAAACGGTGTTAAATATCCGTGCGAGGAATATTCCTGAATTTCTTTAGAAATAATCATACTAGGAAGAAGAGCACCGCGCAACATTACACACATAACTGTATTTTCAATTTCTGAATCAATATCGGGAATTTTATGAACTGCATAATTTTGAACCGGATATGTTACAGGTGTCTTTACAATAATATGACCTTTCTTATCCTTGTGCTTTTCTGTATAAGCCATTCTAAAAAGCATTTCGTACGCTCTTTGACTGTAATACATAAATTCCTGATGATCAGTTTTTACATCTCTAAGTTTTGAAATAACACGGCTGGCTTCCGCATGGGCACCTTCTTCTGTTTCAAAAGAATACACTTTGATGTTCGAGTGCTTTGCACAAATTTTTTGCATCTCGTGCCCCATTTTATCATAGCCTTCAATTATTTTTTCCTGATTGACCGGCTCAAAATATTTCATTGTTTCCTTAAACATTGAATCAAGAGTTGCAAGGTCGGAAATATCCTCTTCTTTTAAATAACCGTCAAGATCTTCCGCAGTCAAAATAATTTTTTCGCTAGCCATTTTATACTCCGTATTTTATATTATATCACAAGAATTTTATAAAGTTGAGTTTTATTTATTTTTACGTCTGAAACAATCAGATGAGTGTTTGAAGTAACAGTAACATTTGAATCTGTAAGTCCAAAGACAACTTCAAGCATAGCTTTTGCCGCACCAACAACTCTTGAATCTTTAAACTCAAATTCAAGACTTGCAAGATATTGCCTTGCATCATCCGCATCATTTACAAGAAAACCTTTTACATAAGCCAGCTTAAGATTAAGATTGGCACCCGTTAAAGTTGTAAGAAATGACTGCGGTTTTGACGCATAAAAACGGACTTGATTTGCAGAACTTCTATCATCAGAAGAAAGCCAATCGTGCAAGTCTTCGGCAAGCGCAAAAGTGAAATCCGTATTGATTCCGTTAGAAATATTATGATATTTTTCAACCATGGAAGGAACATTCCTGCCCAAAAGCGCAATATTTACAGAAGGAAAAGATGCAAGAATTCCAGAATTTTTATAAATAGTGTAAGTTTCATTTTTCTTTGCAGAATTTTCCAAAACCAGTTTGTCAGTTGACCAAC
Organism: uncultured Treponema sp.; assembly: GCA_964463615.1. Classification (GTDB taxonomy): domain Bacteria; phylum Spirochaetota; class Spirochaetia; order Treponematales; family Treponemataceae; genus Treponema_D. The sequence continues at coordinate 3,354 of CAYXDA010000117.1, read as the reverse complement.
CGTTCTTCTTTGAAAAAGCGGAACCGACAGCAATTTTTGGAAAACTGCACAACGACGAAATCTGAAATTCAACAGATTTTCTTGATTTTTTCAAACCAAGATAAACAGTATCAATCCTTTCTGTAATTCTATAAGCATCTTTTTCAGAAATGCCCTGAATATTGTTCTGCAACATTCTTGAAATCAGCTCAGAATCAACATTTTTTGGAATCCGCAGATAAAATGAACTTTCAGAATCAATCAAATCCAGCGGATCCACAAAATTTTCAACAGATACAGATCTGCAGCCAAAACAAAAAAGAGCAAAACACAATGAAAAAAGCAGAAAAAATCCGTTTTTAGCCATAAGCGCATTATGCCTTTTCAACAGCGATTCTCCAGGTTTTATCATCAGCGTCAACTGCAGTTCCGTCGGAAAGATCACTTTCAAACGAACAAGAAGTTGCAAGAGTTTCTGAACTTACAAAATCCTTGAACATTTCAAAAGCATCTTTCAATTCGCTGTCACCGGAAACAGTCAGTTTGATTCTGTCTGTAACATTAAGCCCTGATTCTTTTCGAAGATTCTGAATTCCACGAACTAAATCGCGAATATAACCTTCTTTTTTAAGTTCATCTGTAATTTTTGAATCAAGACCTACAGTCAAAGTTCCTTCGTTCAAAACTTTAAGTCCATCTTTTTCAAGACGTTCAACTATAATTTTCGAAGGATCAAGTTCAACTCCAGTTCCGTCCACATCAATAGAAAGATTTCTTCCTTCCAGAATTGACTGAATCTGCTCTGAATTAAGATTTTGAATAATAGCCGCCGCCGCTTTCATTTTCGGACCAAGTTCTTTTCCCAAAACCTTAAAGTTCGCCTTACATCTGTATTCAACAAGTTCATCTTCGCGGTCATGGAATTCAACTTTTTTTACATTAAGCTCTTCGCGGATTGTATCTTCCATTTCGCAAAGAACATTTTTTTCATCTTTATTTCTTGTAACCAAAGCAACAGATGCAAGCGGCTGCCGGTTCTTAAGATTAAATGTGTTTCTTAAAGAATGTCCCATAGAAACAGCTTTTTGAACAGTTGCCATTTTAAACTCAAGCTCTTCATTGTGCCATTTTTCGCTGTAAACCGGATAATCAGTAAGATGAACAGACTCTTTATCCTCAGAAGTTTTCAAGTTCTGCCACATTTCTTCTGTAATAAACGGAACGAACGGAGCGGCAACCTGACAGAAAGTTTTCAACGCAATATAAAGCGCCTCGTAAGCCTCTTTTTTATCCGCATCATTTTCTGACTTCCAGAATCGACGGCGGCTTCGGCGGATGTACCAGTTGTTCATTTCATCAATAAACTTGACAATAGGATCAATCGCACCACTTAAATCGTAATCATCAAGACCGTCTGTTACGTCCTTTACAAGTTTTTGAGTAATAGACAAAAGCCAAGCATCAAGAGGATTTTCCGGCATTTTATCATCGAACAAATGACCAGTCGGCTGAATTTTATCGATATTTGCGTAAGTTACAAAGAAACTGTAAGAATTCCACAGCGGCAAAATTATATTTTTAATAACTTCGCGCACACCTTCGTCGCTGTAACGCAAATCATCCGCCTTTACAACTGCCGAATGAATCAGAAAAAGACGAAGCGCATCTGCACCGAATTTATTGATTGCTTCAACAGGATCTGTATAGTTACGCAAAGACTTAGACATTTTGCGGCCGTCAGAAGCCAAAACAAGACCATTTACAATGCAGTTCTGGAACGCAGGTTTATCGAACAGATGAGCCGCCAAAACTGTAAGCGTATAGAACCAACCGCGTGTCTGGTCAAGTCCTTCCGAAACAAAATCCGCCGGAAAGTGCTTTTCAAAATATTCCTTGTTTTCAAAAGGATAATGATTCTGTGCATAAGGCATTGAACCAGATTCAAACCAACAGTCAAAAACTTCAGGAATTCGATTCATCGTTCCGCCGCATTTTTTGCACGGAATTGTAATTTTGTCTACAAACTGCTTGTGCAAATCTTCCGGATAAATGCCTGAAAGCTCTTTTAATTCTGCGCGGCTTCCAACGCACAGAACATTTTTACAGTCCGGATTGTCGCACTTCCAGATTGGAATAGGATTTCCCCAATAGCGGTTTCGGCTCACAGCCCAATCGCGCGCTCCGGCAAGCCATTTTCCGAATCTTCCCTCTTTTATATGCGCAGGCTGCCATTTAATCTGACTGTTAGCCTTCAAAAGACGTTCGTGATAATCCTGAACTTTTACAAACCAAGAACCAATTCCGCGGTAAATCAAAGGAGAGCCACATCTCCAGCAGTGCGGATACTGGTGCAAAACAGTGTCGCGCTTTACAAGTTTCCCCTCTTTTTTAAGGCGCTCCATAATTGCCTTATCCGCATCTTTTACGAAAATTCCCGCATAATCAGAAACTTCTTTTGTAAATTTGCACTCTGCATCCATAGGCTCAACATTCGGAATTCCGGTTCCTTTAAAAACCCTGTTGTCTTCTTCACCGAATGCAGGCGCAATATGAACAATACCCGTTCCGTCTTCTGTAGAAACGTAATCCGCATTGAACATACGGAAAGCGCCTTTTTCACATTTCTGATGCGATTCTGCCTCACATTTTTCAGGATTTTTCAAATAATCAAAATAAGAGAAAAGAGGCTCGTATTCCGCATCAACAAAATCTTTTCCTGATTTTTTATAAATAATTTCGTAATCAGCTTCATTTTTGTAATAAGCAGAAAGCCGACTTTCCGCAAGAATATAGTAATCACCGGAATCCTTATCCAAAATTTTCACATATTCAACTTCCGGTCCCATACAAAGCCCCAAGTTAGAAGGCAAAGTCCACGGAGTTGTTGTCCAGGCAAGAAAATAAGTTTTTCCGTTCGCCATTTCAGCATCGTCAATTTTTTCCGGAGCCTTAGTAATCTTAAAGCGGATTGTAACCGCAGGGTCCTGCTTTTCCTTGTAGCCCTGAGCAAGTTCGTGTGTGGAAAGAACTGTTGAACAGCGCGGACAATAAGGCAAAATGTATTTTCCCTCGTAAATAAGACCCTTGTCCCAAAGCGATTTTGCAACCCACCAGATTGACTCCATATAATCAGGACTCATTGTTTTGTAGTCATTGTCAAAATCAACCCAGCGTCCCATACGCGTGATTGTCTCGCGCCATTCCGCCGTGTATTTTAAAACCGAAGCCTTGCATTTGTCGTTGAAGTTCGCGACTCCGTAAGCTTCAATTTCGTGCTTAGAATTGATTCCAAGTTCTTTTTCAATCAAGTTTTCAACCGGAAGACCGTGGCAATCCCAACCGAACCGACGCTCAACTTTTTTGCCTTTCATCGTC
>CAYXDA010000116.1:0-6154 GCA_964463615.1 uncultured Treponema sp. | reverse complement strand
ATACATTGGAGTTCTTGCAACCGGTTACAATGTAATTGATGTGAACGCTGTAAAAAAGGCAGGAATTGTTGTTTCTAATATTCCTGCATACAGCACATCCGCTGTAGCCCAGCACACATTTTCGTTGCTTTTGCATTTTTCAAATCAGGTTGACTTCCACAATCGCTCTGTTTTAAATGGAGACTGGAAAACTGCCCCTATTTTCTGTTATTGGAAAAAATCTCTTTTCGAACTCGAAGGAAAAACCATCGGTATTATCGGATACGGAAATATAGGAAAAAAAGTTGAAAAAATTGCAGAATCGTTCGGAATGAAAACTTTAATCTGCCCTCACAAACCGAACGGAAAAGAAAACTGTGTTTCTTTTGAAAAACTTCTTGCAGAATCAGATGTAATTTCTCTTCATGTTCCTCTTACAAAAGAAACTGAAAATCTTATAACAAAAAATACAATTTCAAAAATGAAAGACGGAGTTTATATTTTAAATACAGCCAGAGGTGCTCTGGTTTGCGAAGAAGATATAAAAAACGCGCTTGAAAGCGGAAAAATTGCAGGTTATGCAGCTGATGTTCTTGCAGAAGAACCGATGACAGAAAATTGTGCTCTTTTCGGCGCAAAAAACTGCGTGCTTACACCACACATAGCATGGGCACCGTTGGAAACACGAAAAAGATGCTTGAAAATTGCAGAAGAAAATTTTGTGTCATGGTTAAAAGGAAAACCGCAGAACACTATCTATTAATTATTGCATAGCATTTCTGAATTAATTATAATATAAATGATTTGAAAATAAACTTGCAGAATTTAGGAGAACAAAACAACTATGGGAAAAACAATTGCTCAAAAGATTTTTGAAAAACATCTTGTTGATACACCTTTTCCGAACACTTACGTGCTTAAACTTGACAGAGTTTTTTGCCACGAAATCACAACTCCAATCGCAATCAATGATCTTGTTGAACGCGGAAAGGACAGAGTGTTTGACAAAACAAAAATCAAGGCTGTTATTGACCATGTAACACCTGCAAAAGACAGTAAAACTGCAGAACAAGGAAAAATACTGCGCGACTGGGCTTTTAGAAATGATATTAAAGATTTTTTTGATATCGGACAAAACGGTGTTTGCCATGCAATTTTCCCGGAAAAAGGATTTGTAAGACCTGGATATACTGTGATTATGGGCGACAGTCACACTTGCACACACGGTGCGTTCGGAGCATTTGCAGCCGGAGTTGGTACAACAGATCTTGAAGTTGGAATTTTAAAGGGCGTATGCTCTTTCCGAGAGCCAAAATCAATCAAATTTGTTCTTAACGGAACATTAAAAGAAGGCGTTTACGCAAAGGACGTTATTCTTTACCTGATTTCTAAAATCGGTGTAAACGGAGCTACAAACTGCGTTGTTGAATTTACAGGTCCTATAATTGATAATTTCGATATGGAAAGCAGAATGACTTTATGCAACATGGCAATTGAAGCCGGTGGAACATCAGGAATCTGCTATCCGGATGAAAAAACTGTTGAATATCTTTGGGAATTCATCAAAGATGAATATAAAACTAAAGAAGACGCTATAAAAGATTACGCTCAGTGGCGTTCAGACGACGATGCTGAATATGAAAAAGTTTACACTTATGACCTTTCTGACCTTGAACCAGTATGCACATTCGGATATAAACCGGATCAGGTAAAAAAGATTTCAGAAATGGAAGGAACAAAAGTAAACCAGGTTTATATCGGCTCTTGCACAAACGGAAGAATAAGCGATTTGCGAATTGCCGCAAAAGTTCTAAAAGGACACAAACTTGCTCACGGCGTACGAGGAATTGTAAGTCCTGCAACACCAAAAATTTACAAAATGGCAGTTGATGAAGGTCTTATAGACATATTCCTTGATGCTGGATTCTGTGTTACAAATCCAACTTGCGGCGCATGTCTTGGAATGAGCAACGGCGTTCTTGCAAGCGGAGAAGTTTGCGCTTCAACAACAAACCGTAACTTTAACGGACGAATGGGTAAAGGCGGAATGGTTCATCTTATGAGTCCAGCAACAGCAGCTGCAACAGCGATTGCCGGAACAATAACAAACTCGCCTTTGTACAAATAAAAATTCTGAAATTTCGATTTTAGAATCAACTTTGAAAATACAATATTTTAAGCATATGGCTTAAACTCAACAGGAAAATCTGAAACTAAATTTCCTGATTTTCGGATTTTCCCATAACTGGAGGAAAAAAATGAAACAATTTGGCGGAAACGTTCTGTTCCTTGACCGTTCGGACATCAATACAGATGAAATTATACCTGCTAAATATCTTACTGAAATTTCAAAACAGGCATTGAAACCTTATCTTCTTGAAGATTTAAAACTTGAAGGGTTCAACCCGAAAACAGATGTTTTGGGCAAAAAAGTTATTATAACCCGCGAAAATTTCGGATGCGGTTCAAGCAGAGAACATGCTCCTTGGGCTTTGGAAGTAAACGGAATTTATGTTGTTGTGGCAACTAATTTTGCGCGTATTTTCAGACAAAATATGTATAACTGCGGAATGATGGCAATTGAAATGGACAAGAAATCAATTGAAGACATGTTCAGAACATTTGCCGACAAAGATACTGAATGTAAAATTGTTTTTAATGATGACGGAACTGCAAAAGTAAAACTTATAGCAGGTAGCCTTTCAAAAAGTTACCCGTTCAAACTTGACGACTTTGAAAAAGCGCTTGTTGAAAAAGACGGCTGGATCGGATTTGCGGACAGCAAATATTAATCCACAATAAAAAGCTTATATTGATAACGCAGATTTTCACAGATTATAATTCTGCTGAAATCTGCGTTTTTTATTTCCATTCAATAATAAGAACTAAATAAGATTTCGATTTTTCAATTCATTGTAAATAAGTTCAACAATTTGCTCCGGATTGTATTTAGAAGTATCTATTATCAAATCCGCAAAACTATAGTCATTATTATCAATCTGATAGATTCGTTTGTAGCGTTTTGTATCTTCACTGTCGCGCATTGCTGTGAAATCTTTTATTTTTTGCAAATCCCCGCCTTCTCTGTTAAGAATTCTCTCTGCGCGGGTCTCGTCGCTTGCATAAAGATAAACTTTCAAATCCGCTTCTTCGAGCATCCAAATAGCAAGCCGGCTTCCCAAAACACAAGATTCTTTTTTTGCAAGTTCAACCTGATGTTTGTCCACAAAAATATCGTAAGAGTCATCAAGTTTTGCATTTTCAATAACTTGTGCCAGAGTTAAACCTTTTTCCGCAGCAAGCTGCCGGAAAGTATAATTTATAAGAGTCACACCAAGTTTTTGTGCAAGAAGAGTACTTACAGTAGTATTTCCGCAGCCGGATTTTCCACTGATTGCCACACGAATTTCTTTGTCAAGTTTCATACATTGCTCCATTTTATTTTATTCAACATTTTTTGCCTGTTCGCGAATATTTTCAAGAGAATCTTTTGCTTTTATCACCATCTCTCCAACCTCGCTGAACTGATTTTTGCTTCCAATTGTATTTATTTCGCGGTTTGTTTCCTGACAAATAAAATCAAGTTTTTTTCCTGGAACCGGATTTGTATTGATTTCAGAGCGCATTGCCTTTAAATGACTATGCAGGCGGACAATTTCCTCATTTATTGTGTATTTTACAAGCATTGCCGCAGTTTCGGTCATGATGCGGTTTTCATCAGCACTATCACCAAGAAGTTCTTTGAATTTCTTTTCAATTGTCTGCTTAAAAAGTTCTTCCATTTTTGGCTGCCAAGTCTTAAAAAAATCAGCACATTCATCAAGAACTGAAAGTTTTTCCAATAAATCAATTTTTAAATTTTCACCTTCTCTGGTCCTGTCCTGAACAAATTTCTCAAGCGCTGCAGAAAAAACAGGTTCTATCAAATCCTTATATTTTTCAACATTATAAGTTCTATTTACATTTATAACACCTGGCTGACTTATAATAAGACTTAACGGAATTTCATTAGAATTATATCCGCAGGATTCCGCAACTTTTTTTATTGCATCTTTGAATGCTTTTGCCGCATTTGAATCTGCAACAACTTCCGTTTCTGATTCAAGTTCCTTTACCCGAATATTAACATCAACTTTTCCGCGCACAATTTTTTCTGAAATTTTTGAGCGGAAATAACTTTCGAGAGGATTTAAAAACGCAGGCAAATTAACGGAAAGATCCAAAAATCTTGAATTTACTGATTTTATTTCAACAGAAATAACTGCAACTTCCGAAGACAATTCTTCGTAAGCATAACCTGTCATAGATGTCATTTTAAGTTCTCCAAAATTGATTTTCCAAGTTTCCAGTTGTCACCGGCGCCCATTGTTACAAAAAGATAACCGTCAGGATATTTAGTGTTATCCAGAGGCTTTTCAAGTTCAGAGATGACAAAATCTTTTGCATCCAAAACTTCTTCAAAATAGCGGACATTTTTCTGATGCTTCAAAGTTTCTTCATACAGAGTTTTTCCCGTTATTTTAAAATCCGCAGGATTTTCGCGCGCAGAAGAATAGATTTTATGCAAAATCACTTCATCCGCAGCAGAAAAACTGGAAGCAAATTCTTCCAGCAATGCCTGAGTCCGCGAATAAGTATGGCTCATAAAATCGACAATAATTTTCCTTCCTCTGTAAAATTCCTTAAAACCAGCCAATGTTGTCTTTACCGCTGTAGGATGATGACCGTAATCATCAACAATGACAACTGAATTACCATTTTTTGTTATGCCTTTTCCGACAATTTCACTTCTGCGCTTTCCGCCGCTGAAGTTTTCAAGTCCACGCCTAATATTTTCCACATAATCAAGCGGATTTTTTCCTGCTGCCCGCAAAAGTTCGCAACATAAAGCAGTTGCAGCAGCAGCATCGCGGACTTCATGTTTGCCGGGGACTTTTAAATAAAGATTGCCGAGAAGTTTAAGATTAAACTTGTTCTTTTCATCTTCAACATTGCCAAAAGTAAGTTTATAATCATCTTCCGCATTTTCACCGTAAGGAACAAAATCTATATCTGGACGTATTTTCTTTGCAAGTCCAGCAGTTTCTACAGCACCTACATCATCCGCACAATAAATTAACTGTCCGTTCTTTGGCAATTTGCAAATGTAATCAACAAAAGCAGAGCGGATATCTTCATAAGTCGGATAATAATCCTGATGGTCGCTTTCAACAGAAGTAAGAACGATTTTTTGAGGACAAAACGACATAAAATGGCGCTGATATTCGCAAGTTTCTGCAATAAAATAATGTTTTTCAGAATCCATGCAATTCGGCGAAGTATAAGTGCAAGTATTGCCGAATGAATTAATAACGCTTCCGGCTAAAACTTGAGAAGGCAAATCCAATTCCTTTAAAATTGTTCCTGCAAGTCCAGTTGTACTTGTTTTTCCGTGAACTCCACAAATTCCTGAAGAATATGCGCGCTCTGAATATAATCCCAATGCCTGAGTGTATAAAAAACAGGGAATTTCTTTTCGTTTTGCAGCAATCAAATCAGGATTTTTTTCAAAATTATATGCGGAAGAATAAACAACATACTGAACTTGCGGAGTGATATTTTCTTCGCTGAACGGCAGAGCTTTTATTCCTAATCTTTCAAGAATTTCATCTGTATAAAAACGCTCGCTTACATCGCTTCCAGTAATGACAGCTCCCCTTTTATAAAAAATTTCCACAAGAGCCGCCATTCCGGTTCCCTTAATTCCAACAAAATGAAAATGAACACCTTTTAAATTATAAGGCAAAGATAATGATTCCATACGGATATTTTAATACAAAGCGCTTGTAAGTGCAATTAATCAAAATATTATTCACAGATATAAAATCAGAATTAAAGCTCTTAAAACCACCGTATATAGCAGTAATGTCATTGACTTCAACTACATTCAATGCGTCAGAGTTGTTGAGTTTATCAAAACAGTCAATGAGCGCGCTACATTCCGAATTTATTGAACAGAGACAATATTTTTAAGTTTGTCTATTCAAATTTTATGGATTTTACAATATATTCCCATTTTTTTTGAAATTCGGACAGTTGTTTTGGCCACGAAGAATCTTTTGCTTGAATTGCATTTGCATAGGATTTTTTTATTTCCTGATTTATTAAATGTATTCCTAATTTGCTCGGTTTATAC
>CAYXDA010000115.1:0-6200 GCA_964463615.1 uncultured Treponema sp. | reverse complement strand
CCTAAAAACTTTAGTTTTAAAGATTTCCGTATAAATTCACTTTTCAGAGGAATTATATTGAACGATTATTATTCAACTTTGGGAATTTCAAAAAATGCAACGCAGGAAGAAATAAAAAAAGCGTACAGAAATCTTGCATTTAAATATCATCCGGACAGAAATCCGAACGACAAAGAAGCAGAAGAAAAATTCAAGAAAATTTCAGAAGCATATAATGTTCTTGGCGATGAAAAAAAGCGTGCGGATTACGACAGGTTCGGTTCTTCTTCATATAGTTCTTCCGGATATTCGCAGAATTCTTACCAAAATTCTTATCAGAATTATTATAGACAGCAGAATTATTCAGATCCGTTTGCTTCGGAAGATTCTTTCTGGCAGTGGTTTAATAATGCTTCCAGTCAGAACAGCGGACGAAATTCAAATTATTATTATGAATATAAGGGACCTGATAGAAGTTTTACTAAAAAAAGTTTGTGGACAGAATTCTTTGTAAAAGTAGGTCAAACTATATTGGGATTTGCATTGTTTAAAATTATGTGGTTCATAATTCCTTTTGGACCTCTCGTTTGTCTTGGCCTTATAGGAACAGGAATTTCCGGAGCGGCTCGTGCACTCCGGATGATTTTTGATAAAACTAACGCTGGCGGAAAATAATACGGCCTTTGTCCAAGTCGTAAGGTGAAAGCGCAACTTTTACGCTGTCACCAGGAACAATTCTTATGTAATGCTTGCGCATTTTTCCGGAAAGATGCGCCATAATCATGTGTCCATTTTGCAATTCTACACGGAACATTGTGTTTGGCAATGCTTCCTTTACAATTCCTTCAACTTCAATAGCTTCTTCTTTAGCCACGATTCCTCCAAAAAAAATTCGAAAAAAATTTGCGTTTTTACGATTTTATACTTATATTAGTATGTACCGAAATAAAAAGACTTGTCAACAATAGTGGAATCAGATGCAGTTCACACAGTTGACCCGGGAGGACCAACTATTTATGGATGAAAAATTTGTATCCGAAATAAAAGAAAAACTTTTGGAGCAGCGCGCTACAATATTGTCTGCGCTTGAAGCTCAAACAACTGATTTGAAAAATCTTGTAAAGCCGATTGAATCCGGTGATGAAGTTGATATTGCGACAGATGCTGTTGACCGCACTTTGCTTGATTCTTTAAGTTCGCAGGATTCAAACCGCCTTAAGATGATAGACAACGCGCTGGACAGAATCCGCACCGGAAAATATGGAATTTGCCTTGGCTGCGGAAAAGAAATTCCACGTGAACGATTGGAAGCAATTCCTTATGCGTTTATGTGCGTAAGCTGCGCAAGTGCGGCAGAGCGCAGAAACCGCTAAATTTTCTGCATTTTTATTTTTTTGTCGGAATCTATGTAAGCCAGCTCTTTGTAGCCAGCTTTCCGCAGGCATTCAAGCGCTTTGTCAAAAGCAAAGTCAAGCTGTTCCGGGGTATGTGCATCAGAACTTAGAGTTACCGGAACATTGCGCTCGCAAAGCAGCGAAAGAAATTCCGCAGAAGGATAAATATCGTTCATATAACCGCGCGCCATTGCACCTGTGTTTGCTTCTGCAATTACGCCGGCGTTTTTTATTGCGTTTGCGGTTTCTTTTATTTCATTTCTGTACCAACTGTCGTTTTCGCTGAACATATTTAAAACTTTATTGTTTTTGCGGATTAAATCTGCGTGTCCGATAATAGAAAATTTACCTTTGGAAAGCATTTCCCGTTCCAGCGAAAAATATTCGCAAACAAGTTTTTTTGCGTTTCCGCCGTAAAGCAAATCTATTTTTTCTTTTAAAAGATTTGCGCTGTAATCAACGGCAAGGCGGCCTTTTTCTGAAAAAACATAATGTACCGAACCGATTAAAAAATCGGGATTAAGTTTTTTGTAGCGGTCAAAATCCGGAACTGTAACAAAAGGAGCGTAATCCGCTTCAAAACCGAGCAGAATTTTAAGTTTTCCTGCAAATTTATTCTTTGCGTCATTTACAGAATTTACGTAATCATTGAAACTTTTGGGCGGAATATGCCAGTTGCTTGCAAACGGATACATGCTGTGGCTGGAAAATCCAAGTATGTCAAATCCTTTTTTTACAGCATATTCGGCGATTTCTTCCGGAGTTCCCTTTCCGTCGCAAAAAATTGTGTGCGTATGATAATTTGTTTTTAGCATTTGTGGTTCCAATTGTTTGTTCTAAGAATGAATATATCAAAATTTTCTTCAAATTCAATAAGATTTTTTAGAAATGCGCCCGGATTTTTTTCTTTTGTGGCTTTGCTTAGTTTTGCGGAAATCTGGGCAAGTTTATTTGCGGAAATTGCGGCGGAACTGCCTTTTAGCGTGTGAGCAATTCTGTGAAGTTCTTCAAAATCTTTTCTTTCAAGAATTTCGCGGCTTTGCTTTAAAAATTTTTCCGTCTGTTCGATATAATCAAGAATAATCTGATTTCCTAAATTCCAGTCTTTTCCGATGGTATCTTCAAAATCTTGAATGTCCCAAAGCGCATCATTTGTTGTTGTCTGCGCGTTTTCAAGAATTTGAATGTTTTTTGCGGTTGGAAGTTCAAAAATAGTTTTCCATTTTTCAAGGACTTTTTTTACGCTGTCGCGTTTGAAAGGTTTGATAAGAATATCATTGATTCCGACCTGTCTGTATTGCACAAAAGTTGCCGGGTCGTTGTTTGCTGTGCAGGCAATTATAATCCCCTGATATTTTTCTTTGCGCAAAAGTTCGGTTGCTTCAATTCCGTTAAGAATCGGCATTTGAATGTCCATAAAAATCATCTGAATTTCCGGATGGTTTTGCACGGCATCAATAGCTTCTTTTCCGTTCTTCGCCTGAAAAATTTTTGCTCCGTAATAAGCTAAAAAACGCACCAGAATTTCGCAGTTTACAGGATGATCTTCCGCAATTAAAATACTGAGTTCGCTTGCAAGATTTTTTTCGTTTTCTTCTTTGTGATTCAGTTTGTTTTCTTCTTTTTCATCAAATTCCTTAAAAAAGTTTGATGAAAAAAAATCGTTGTTTGTTTCGCTCAAAAGATGATAAAGATTTTTTATTCTGACTGGCTTGTAAAGGTAACCGGCAAATAAATCAGAAATCATCATTTTTGCATTGCGCCCCATTTGACCTTCAGGAACAAGCATATAAAGTTTTGTACTCTTAAGTTTTTGATTGTTTTTAATTTCGGAAGCAAGATTCCAGCCTTCGCACGGCGGCATAATCATATCAATAAAGACAATTTCGAACGGATTCCCTATTTGTTCAGCGTACTGCATCTTTAAAAAAGCGTCTTCGCTGTTGTAAGAAGTTTCAATGTATTGCAAACCGATAGAGTTAAGTTGCCTTGCAATGACTTTTTGAGCAAGTTTGCTGTCGTCAACAATTAAAATTCTTGTTGTTGCAGGAACCGGAAGTTCCCATTGTGCAGGATATTTTGAATTTTCCGCCGGTTTCAGCGGTATGTTAAACCAGAAAATTGAACCGCCATACGGATTTGGTTTTACACCAATTTCCCCGTTCATTTTTTGTACAAGACTTTTACAGATTGCAAGTCCCAATCCGGAACCGCCGTATTTTCGCGTAAAAGATGAATCGCCCTGCGTGAACGATTGGAAGAGCAGTTTTTCCTTGCCCTTTTCAATTCCGATTCCGCTGTCTGTAACTTTGAACGAAAGAAATTCATTTTTTCTTGTAAGTTCCAGATGGATATAGCCTTTTTTTGTAAATTTAACTGCATTTTTTAAGAGATTTAAGAGAATCTGCTGAACGCGCGTGGGATCTCCATAAACAAAATCCGGAATTGCATTGTAATCAATATCTGTAACAACTTCAATTTTTTTGCTGAACGCTTCCAGAGCAATCAAGTGAACAACATTTTCCGTAAGCGTTTTTACGTCGTATGCAAGTTCTTCTATTGTAAGTTTGTGCGATTTTAGTTTTGAAAAATCAAGAATATCGTTTACAAGCGCAAGCAGAACATCTGCTCCGTAACGTATTTGCCGCACATATTCAGATTGTTCTTTTGTAAGTTTTGTATCGGAAAGCAAATCCAAAGTTCCAATAACAGTTTGAACAGGCGTTCTTATTTCGTGAACCGCATTTGCAATGAACAATTCGTTTGATAAGTCTTCCTGATTTTCGATATATTTTTCGTCGGAATTTTTGCTTTTAGCCATTTGTTTCCAAAATTTCCTGAACTTTGCTTGCAAGCGCTTCCGGTTTTTGCGGTTTTACAATAAAACTTTTTGCACCCAGCGAAAGAGCCTGCACAACAATATCTTTTCTGATTGCCTGCGAATAAATTATAATCGGCGGCTTGTTCGGCAAACCTTGCAGCCGTTTTAAAGTGTCAAATCCGGAAACTCCCGGCATAAGAATATCGAGTATAATCGCAGAATATTTTTTCTTTCCCATATTTGCAAGAAAATCAATTCCGCTGGAAAAAAGGTCTGTTTTGTAGCCGATTTGCGAAAAGGCGGCCGCACAAAGTTTTAACGTAACAAAATCGTCGTCAACAACTGCAATAACAGGAAGTTGCTTTTCCGCCTGTTGCTCTTTTTGCTCAACCGTCGGTTCTTTGCTTGTTTCTGGCTCTTCGTCCTGCGGTTCCGTTGCTTCTGCAATTTCGTCCGTGCTGAACCGCATTTCTATGGAACCTTCCACATCAGAATCAGAGGAAGCAAGTATTTGATCTGTAATAAGATCTGAAATTCTGGAAGTTCGTGTGCTGTCAACAAGCGTGTTCAGAACTTGCGAAATATCTGTTACAACTTCAATGCCGTCGTATTGAGGATGACCTTCCACAAGTTGTTTTGTGAACGAACTGAAAGAAAGAATTTTAACATTTTTCGTGTGAACTTTCTGATTTGCAAGGATATTGTCTATGAGCATTTCCAGATTCAAGCCGTCAACAAAGCTAAGTTCAAGATTGGACATCATAAGGATGATTTTTGGCTGTTCAAGTTCATTATGTTCAATTATTTCTGAAAGTTTATATTTTAAAAGAGAAAGTTTTTCGCGGTTCAAACCTTGCGCAATTTCTATAAAAATAATGTCGTTGTTTCTGTGTATGTCAAGAATACAAGGCGTTGTGTCCATAGAAAACGCCGTATGCAAAACCTTTCCGATTGATTCAAAAAAAACATCAAATTTTATAGGTTTTATAAAATACTTTTGAACGCCAAGCTTTGCATATGTTTCCAGTGCAGATTTGTCCATGTTCGGACCGGTTGCAATCAAAGGAATTCTGGAAGCGTTCGGATCAGCCTTTATTTTCTGAAAAAGTTCCGTTATAGAAAGTTCATCGTCAAAGTCATTAATGTCAATTATTACAAGATCAGGAATTGCGGATGTGATTTTTATAAGCGCATCCCGCTTTTCCTGTGTAAAAATTACATTTACTTTTTCTTCTTCAAGTTTGTTTTTTAAAAACTCCCTGAAAATCAATGGAGCATCCACAATAAGAACATTTTTCATATAAGTATTTTATATCTAATTATATGAGTTTGCAAGTTTTCGTAATTGAATGCAAATGCAATGCGCTTTTCAAAACTAATTTTTATATTTTTCCGGAATTTGATTTATTCCCATTTGGGCAAGTTTTTTGAATGCAGCCGGAATTACACCGATTTCCGCATTTTCAAAGGTTGCAAGAATTTCGTCAAATTTCTGATAAGCCTGCTCATATTTTTTTTGCTTAAGATACATGTGACCAAGCTCATAAGTTGCTTCAATATAAGTTGCAGTGTCCATTCCGTAGCGTTGAATTACAGCGTTGTAGTAAGTTTCCGCAGCCTTATAGTTGGAATATTCAAGAGCATCCTGACCTGACTGAATAAGTTGCGTTGCAGTTGCATCAGCCGGAATTTCCGGAACAGAACCGCAAGAGGCAAATGCAAAACAAAACGAAGTTGCAAGCAAAATCTTAGTAACTAATTTCATAAAATCAGTTTATAGTTCAAAGAAAAAAAAAGCAATCGCATAAAAATAATAAAAAACAGAACAGATTTATAATATTTTTTAGGGCAAAGCGGGGAGGTTTCCGCCGGTTGCGCAGATTAGCGCCGATTGTGGTGGTTGGACCTAAGGTAACTACCTGTTTGCAACTTGATAATATATAATCTGTAAATAAACTATATTCTAGCCACTGAGCGCTAAAACCTGGTTCTTTTTCACTTGTCGC
>CAYXDA010000114.1:0-6494 GCA_964463615.1 uncultured Treponema sp. | reverse complement strand
AATTCCTAATTTATCATAACTTTACAAAGTTCTCAACACAGATTTTTATAAGGGCGTTTCCTGGCCGTTTTAGACAAGCCCAACCGGCCAGGCCGGGCTTTCCGCTGCAATTCGCTTACGCTCATTTCCGCTGCAATCCCTAACGCGGCTGCGGCATTTATTTATACACAAAAAAAACTTTTCCGCCGCAGCCAACAAAACTCGAACAAAATTTTATATTCATCTATCAATTATTTTTTTTTCATTATACATTAACTTAGAATTATGAACCGCGAATTATTTACCGAACCTGTTTCCAAAATTTTAATAAACCACGGCTTCTGCTCATTGCGAACCGCTCACAATTTTTTGAAAAAAAACAATGTTTTTGTAAACAAAACGCGAGTTTTGCAAAGCAGCGAACAGGCAGATATTTCCAAAGACGAAATTTGTGTGAACGGAAAAATTCTGCAAAAACAAAAACACGTTTATATCTTGCTGAACAAACCTTGCGGCTACGTGTGCGCAAAAGAAAGCGACCTCCATCCTGTTGTTTACGAACTGATTTCTTCCATTAATATAGAAAAAAATTTAGGAACTCTGCACACAATCGGCCGTTTGGACTCAGACACGGAAGGACTTTTGCTCTTAACCACAAACGGAAGTTTTTCCCACAAACTTTGCGCACCGGATTTTAACATTCAAAAAAAATATTTTGTAACGCTGGAAAACTCCGTTTCCGAAGAAGAGCAAGAAAACTATAAAATTGCGTTTAAAAGCGGAATCACTTTGCCGGCGGAAAAAAAATTCGGAGAGCAAAAAGTTCTGCCCGCAAACTTGGAATTTCTTAGTGAGAGCGATTGCGTTCTTACTATCAGCGAAGGAAAATTCCATCAGGTAAAACGGATGTTTTTAGCCGTAAACAACAAAGTTTCAAAACTAAAAAGAATTCAGTTCGGTTCCATAAAACTGGACAAATCTCTTTTGCCGGGCGAATGGCGCCTTTTAGAACAAACAGAACTGGAAAGTCTTGCAGACAACGGCTAACAAAAAATCCACGGAAATCAGTTTTTCAATTCCAAATTTTTCTGCAATATATTAAACTTTTGCTATGGCAAATTTTGACGAAAATACTGTTTACATTTTGGATTCTTACGGATTGATATTCCGCTGCTACTTTGCATTTATAAGTCATCCGCTCACAAATCAAAGAGGCGAAAATATAAGCGCACTTTTCGGATTTTTCAGAAATCTTCATTCTGTTTTAAAACATTACAAACCAGGCTGCATTCTGGCCGCAATGGATTCTAAAACAAAAACTTTCCGCCATGAAATATATTCAGAATACAAAGCAACAAGAAATAAGACACCGGAAGATTTACACGCACAAATTCCATGGATTACAGAAATTCTTTCCGAACTTGGCATTCCAGTCCTTCAGTGTGACGGCTACGAAGCGGACGATATAATTGCGACCGTTGCAAAAAAATGCGAAGAATCCGGCCGCACCTGCAGAATTCTTTCCGGCGACAAAGATTTAATGCAACTTGTTACGGAAAACGTTCAAATATTAAAACCGGATGTGGCGGCAACCTGGAAAGTAACAGATTCCGCCGCTGTACAAGCCGAATGGGGCGTAAAACCGGAGCAACTTTTGGATTTGCTTTCGCTTTACGGCGATTCAGCCGACAATATTCCCGGAGTTCAAGGAATCGGCGTAAAAACTGCGGCAAAATTACTTGGCGAATACGAAAATTTAGACGGAATTTATTCGCACCTGGAAAACCTGAAAGGTGCAGTCCAAAAAAAACTTGCATCCGGCCGCGAAAATGCATATTTTTCACAACAACTTGTGCGTCTTTGCCAAACAGTTCCATGCCCGGAAATTGACTCTTCTTTGCAGAAAAAATCCGACTTTAATTATTCCGGAGCCGCAAAACTTTTGGAAAAGTACGGTGCATTTCAGGCCGCAAAACAATATGCGGAACTTGCGCAAAAAACAGAACAAAACGATTCTGAAGGGGAAAGCCTTCCCCTCGGCTCAACCGCGATTCTTGAAAGTCAACCCCGATTACAACAACCAGGAAATTCCTCCGCTGAGCCAGAAACAAAAGCACATTTTTCTTCTTTTTTGCCGGAACCGGACAACTTGGAGCCGCCAGTTCAGAACAAAGGAAATTACAGCGCAATTACAAACCTTTCCGAACTCAAAACTTTTATCAGCGAAGTAATAAAAGCCGGAACAGTTGCGTTTGACTGCGAAACAAACAGTCTGGACACAATCAACTGCAAAATTCAAGGTTTCAGTTTGTGCTGCAAAAAAGGAAACGCAGTTTACGTTCCTATTTCGCAGGAAGATTCTCTCTTTGATGCTGAAAAACTTTCAAAAGAAGAAGCTTTTTCCGAATTAAAGCGGATTTTTAACGAAAAAAATCTAAACGTTATTATGCACAACGGAAAATTCGATTTAAAAGTCCTTGCTTCAAACGGTCTTTTTGAAAATGCAAAAATTTGTTTCAACTGTAATCTTTCAGACACAATGATTGCCGCGTGGCTTTTGTCTCCGGACAGGACAGGAAAAAATTCCTACAGTCTGGAAGGGCTTTCAGAATCTTTGCTGCGCTTAAAAGGCATTGAATTTTCCACTCTTGTTCAAAAAGGCCAAACATTCGCAGATGTTCCGCTGGAAAAAGCCGTTCCTTACGCCGCAGAAGATGCGGATTTTACATTTCAACTTTGGAATTTTCTTTCATCAAAATTTACAGAAGAACGTATTCAAAAACTTTTCGAACTGGAAATGTCTCTTGTTCCAATTCTTGCAAACATGGAACTTTCAGGCATTCACTTGGATTCAGCCGCTCTTGAAAAATATAATCTGGAACTTTCAGACGGAATCAAAGACACAGAAAACGCAATTTACAAAGAAGTCGGTCATGATTTTAACATTGCATCGCCAAAACAGCTTCAGACCGTTTTATTTGAAGAACGCGGTCTTAAACCTGAAAAAAAGACAAAAACCGGCTATTCAACAGACACATCCGTTCTTGAAGACCTGGCCCGCTACGACGATATTCCGAAAATGATTCTTGAATATCGCGAACTTGCAAAACTTCAGTCAACTTATGTGGAAACACTTCCTAAAATGACTGACAAAAACGGCCGCATTCACACTGATTTTGTTCAAACCGGAACCGCAACCGGCCGCCTTTCCTGCCGCGAACCAAACTTGCAGAACATACCAGTCCGCAACGAAGCCGGAAGAAAAATCAGAAGCGCATTTACCGCTCCTACCGGCAAAGTTTTAATTTCTGCCGACTATGCGCAAATTGAACTTGTTGTTCTTGCGCATCTTTCCGGCGATAAAAATATGTGCCAATCGTTTATAGACGGAACTGATGTTCATAAGTCAACAGCAGCTCTGATTTTTGGAGTTTCGCCGGAAAACGTAACGCCGGAAATGCGACGAACAGCAAAAACTATAAATTTTGGTGTAATCTACGGAATGAGCGCGTTCCGGCTTGCAAATGATTTAGGAATTTCGCGGACACAAGCGGCAGAATTTATTGCAAATTACGACAAACATTATTTCGGTATAACTAATTTCAAAACAGAAACTATTTCATTCGCAGAGCAAAACGGTTACGTAGAAACAATACTTGGCCGCCGAAGACCGATTATGAACATCAACAGCAGAAACAAAGTGGAAAAATCTGCCGCAGAACGAATTGCTATTAACACACCGGTTCAAGGTTCAGCAGCCGATATTGTAAAAATGGCAATGATTGCTGTTACGGATGCTTTGCAAAAAGTTAATAACGGCGCAAAACTTCTTCTTCAAATTCATGATGAACTTATTTTGGAATGTCCGGACGATGAAAAAACTATAAATGAAACAATTGCACTTGTAAAAGAAAAAATGGAGAACGCAGTAAAACTGAGTGTTCCGCTAAGAGTTAGCATTGAACACGGAACAAACTGGGGGCAATTCCATTGATAATCTGCGTTACAGGTCCGATGGCAGCCGGTAAAAATTTTGTCTGCTCTTCTTTCGAAAAGAAAGGCTGGATTTGCATAGATGCAGACGAACAAGTCCACCGTGCAATAAAAAAGTCAGAACCGCAAATTCTAAAATCTTTTGCAAAAGAAGCAAAAAACGCTAATATTCTCCTACAAAACGCGGACGGCTCGCTGAACCGCAAAAATCTTGGCGCACTGATTTTTCCGCATCCGGAACTATTAAAAAGACAGGAAAACATCGTTTTTCCGCTCGTTACCGAAGATACAAAAAAAATAATTGCGGAAAACCCCGGCAAAGACATCGTTTTGAATGCAACCGTTATGTACAAAATTCCCGAACTTTTAAAAATCTGCGAAAAGATAGTTTTTGTAACGGCGCCGCTTTTTATAAGATTTTTGCGTGCAAAAAAACGCGACAATCTTTCCACACTGCAAATCCTTCAACGCTTTTGGGCTCAGCGGGGATTGCAAAAAAAATACAAAGAATTCGATATTCCTTTTGAAACAATAAAAAACTGGTAAGGCAAATAAAACAAAAAAATTCATTAAGTTTTTTTTTCAAATTCCGATAGTAGAGTTAAGGGCGGGACAAACCGCAAAGGAATGCGATATGGAACAAAAAAGAACATTATGGATTGTTGCTGCTGTCGGAGTTTTTTTACTTGTAGTCTTAGGAGCAGCACTTATACTTTACACACCTGCAGCAAGACCAACCGGAACAATTTCCGATTCACGGGAAATGAATAACGGAACTGCATCCAACGGATGGATTTCATTGGCGCCTTCTTCTGCAACTCAAACAAATAATATAGGCGAAACTTCTGAAAATCAGAATTCTTATAATTTTGAAGAAAACAGAGCACAGACAAACGGATCAGAATTCCGTACAGACGAAGTGAATGTTTACGCAGACAAAGCGAACGTTTATTCAGAAAAAACAGATTTAAGCGGACTCGGAAACAATGCAAAAGTAACAGGAACTCAAAATTCAATTCCGCAGCAAACTGGAATGAACAACACAACAACTATTGATCTTACGGAACCGGAAAAACCTGTTGTTGTGCAGAGCGGAAAAAATATTGAAGCGGAAAAGAATTTGAACAAAAATCAAACTGCATCAGTAAAAACAAAAAATTCCGGAACAACTAAAAATGAAATAAACTCTGTTTATTCTGCAACCACAGGAAAAGTTGTGCAAAAAAACGTTTCACCTTCTAATAAAAACGTAAAGTCTGCGGCAACTGCAAACAATTCAAATATTGCAAAAAAACTTACAGTTTCCACTTCAACACCGGAAGAAACAAAATATTGGGTTCAAGTTACAGCTTTGACAAGCCGCAAATCCGCAGATCAAGCGCGTGAAAAACTTGGCGAAAACGAAATCAATGCCGATGTATTCACTTACACGGACAGCAAAAACAGACTCTTTTACCGCGTAAGAGTAGGACCATACACAACAAAGAGCGAAGCAGAATACTGGAGAAACAAAATCTCAAAAATAGACACGTTCCAGAACACTTCAAGTTATATAACGAGCACAACAGTTGCAAATTAAAACTAATTTTTAAAGATATCGAACTTGCCGGAATTTCAATTTTCGGCAAGTTTTTTTTTAACAAAAATCCTGAAGAAAAAATATTTTAAGCATTGACATAAAAAAGTAAGCATATTACAATGTTTCTATCAATAGAAACAAAAAAAGCGCTTTTTTTTTCCGGTCCTCTTCCTGTAGTGCCGCAATAAAAACGGCGCAAAAAAGCCGCAAGGAGCAAGAAAAAAAATGACACATTCTGATAATGGATTCTTTGACAATTTTGGCGGAAAATACGTCGCAGAAGTTTTGCGTCGTCCACTTGACGAATTGGAAGCGGCATTCAACAAAGCGATGAACGACCAAAAATTTCTTGACGAATATCACACAATTCAGCGCGATTATATTGGCCGCGAAACTCCGCTTTTATTTGCAGAAACCGCGACAAAACTTTTAGGCGGCGCAAAAATCTACATAAAACTGGAAGGGCTGGCAAATACAGGCGCGCACAAAATCAACAACGCAATCGGTCAGTGCCTGCTCGCAAAATATATGGGCAAAAAACGAATCATTGCAGAAACTGGCGCGGGTCAGCACGGACTTGCAACTGCCGCCGCTTGCGCAAAGCTTGGGCTTGAATGTACCGTTTATATGGGAGAAGTCGATGTGCGCCGCCAGCAGCCGAATGTCGCTTCGATGGAACTTTACGGAGCAAAAGTAAAAGCCGTAACGAGCGGAAGCCGCACATTAAAAGATGCTGTAAACGAAGCAATGCGCGATTGGGCAGCAAATCCAGATTCAACTCATTACGTTTTAGGTTCTGCGCTTGGTCCCGCACCGTTTCCCGATATTGTCCGCGAGTTTCAGTCAGTAATCGGAAAAGAAATAAAAGAGCAATGCAAAGAACGAGGAATTAAACCGACTGCAATAATTGCTTGTTGCGGAGGCGGTTCAAATTCAATCGGAT
>CAYXDA010000113.1:0-6570 GCA_964463615.1 uncultured Treponema sp. | reverse complement strand
AGTAAAAAATGTACAAAAAAGTATACATCTTTACAAAATTTTTAACTTAAATTATGGATGTACTCAAGAAGAGCTTAAAACTTCTTATCACAACCTTCTAAAAAAATATCACCCCGACAACTTTAACGGATTTCCGGAAATGCAAAAAATAGCGAAAAGAAAGACGCAGGAACTTATAAGAGCGTATAACGAACTTATAAAAATTATTCAACAAGAGATTTAAATAAATAAAAAATCATAAGAGTATAATTTCTACTGCAATTTGTTAGAAAGAGTCTTCCGCTCTATTCCAAGAATTTCTGCCGTTTTAGATTTATTTCCGTTGTTCGCGGCAAGATTTTGTTCAATAATAATTTTTTCCGCCTCATCAAGAGTAATTCCCAACGGAACAGAAATATCAGTCTGTTTTGCCGCTTTAGTAATTTCCGGCGGAAGATTTTCCTCCCTGATAATATTATCAGTACACAGAACGGCCGCGCTTTCTATACAGTGTTCAAGCTGACGGATATTTCCGGGCCAATCATATTTGAACATTGCAGATTTTGCTTTTTGCTCAACGGAAAGTTCAGCATTTTCAGAATATTTTTTTACAAAGTATTCTATGAGTTCCGGAATATCTTCTTTTCGCTCCCTTAGCGGCGGAATTTCAAGATGAACTACATTCAGACGATAATATAAATCTTCGCGGAAATGACCGGCTTTTACTTCTTCTTCAAGATTTTTATTTGTAGCGGCAATCACACGGACATCAATTTCTATCGTTTCTTGTCCGCCTACCCGCTCAAACTTCTTTTCCTGAAGAACCCTCAAAAGTTTTACCTGAGTCGCCGCATTGATTTCGCCAATTTCATCAAGAAAAATTGTACTTCCGTGCGCAAGTTCAAAACGGCCTTTTTTTAAATAATCCGCACCTGTAAAAGCACCTTTTTCATGACCGAACAATTCAGATTCAAGAAGAGATTCGCTGAGAGCAGAACAGTTTACAACTATCATCTCTTTTCCGCTCCGCGGACTGTTGTTATGAATTTCGCGCGCCACAAGTTCCTTTCCTACGCCAGTTTCCCCGGTAATAAGAACACTCGCTTTAGACGGAGCGACTTTTTTAATAAGTTCATAAAGTTTTTTCATCTGCTGACTGTTGCCAATCATCATTTTGTTGTGCTTGTCTTCAACTTCGCGCTTTAACATGGAATGCTGCAAAGAAAGTTCACGCGACTCAAGAGCGCGCTTTACAATCATATTAAGCTGGTCAAGATTAAGCGGCTTTGTAAGAAAATCGTATGCACCATCGCGCATTGCTTTTACAGCAGAATCAATACTTCCGTGCCCGGTAAGAACAATAACAGGAATTCCGGGTGTTTCTGTTGCAACGTGGCGCACAACTTCTTCCCCGGAAATTCCGTCCATGCGCAAATCTGTAATCACAAGATCAATATCACCTTTATCTATCAGCGAAAGACCTTCTTTTCCGTTTGCGGCAGTTTTTACATTGTAGTCTTCCATTTCAAAATTTGCTGCAAGACCGTTTCTTATATTTTCTTCATCATCTATTACAAGAATTGTAAATTTCATTTTTACCTCAAAAATCAGTTTTACAATATAACTTCTGAAACATCTGGCTGATATGTTATTTACAACCAGGATCAACGTTCAGAATGATTTTTATCTTAAAAGTTTTGTATCCGTCTGAGGAATCGGAAGATAAATCATAAAAACAGATCCGACTTCTTTTTCAGAAGAAACTTGAATGTCTCCTCCGAATTCTTTTATAACTTTATACGACATCGTCATTCCAAGTCCTGTTCCATTCGCTTTAGTTGTAAAATAAGGCTCAAAAATACGGCTTAAAGTTTCAGAATCCATTCCAATTCCATTATCAGAGATTGAAATAACATAATTGTCTTTTATAATTGAAGTTTTAAAAACCACAAGTCCAGGCATATCTGTTGAATCATTATTTTCTTCAGCGCACAAAGGAAAACGCAGTTTTATGGCGGCAAACGCATTCTGTGCAATATTTATGATGACCTGGCGAAAAAGTTTTTCATCAATCATAATGCGTTTTTTCTCTTTCATAAATTCAGTTTTTATAAGAACGTGGGATTTATTGAATTCCGGGGCGATAAAACTGCTGATTTCGGAAAGAATTTTTTCCGGATCACTCAATGTAAGACTTGCATTTACTGGCCGCACCGCAAACAGAAAATCCATGACCAAATCATTAAGTTTGCTTATTTCATCATTTACAATATCAAGATGTTCTTCCAAAAACTTTTTTTCAGGAAGAGTTCCGTCACCGCCACGCTTTTTGGAAATTGCTTTCTGAACAAGCTGAATATGAATGGAAATCGCTCCGAGCGGATTTTTTATTTCATGTGCCATTCCGGCTGCAAGATTCGTAAGACCAGTCATATTTTCCATACGGCGGTCAAGGACGTCTTTCGCTTTCTGCTGGGTTATATCTTCAATTTTTATAATATTTCCGGATATTTCTGTATTCTGAACAAACGAAGAAACAGAAACTGCCAAAAAACGTACAGAACCGTCCGAACAGGAAGTCGAAAATTCTTCGCGCACATTCGTTTTTTCTGCTTTTGCAACAGAACGCAGCCATTCTGCAATTTCATCATTTTCTTCAAGTTTGTCATACAAACGCTCATCTTCATCTTTTTCTTCATCAAAAGAAGCAAACAAAAGTCTTCTTGCCGCTTTGTTGATTTGTATGACGTGCCATTCCTTATCCACAAGGACAAGTCCGGTAGAAAGAGATTCCAAAAGCGAACTAAGCATTGAATTTGCGCTTACAACTTCCATAAGTACGCGCTTAACTTCGTCAGAAGAAAGCTTAGGAAGCATTTCTATTACACGTTCAACATATCTGCTCATCTTAAAATATTTCCATAAAATTTATTTATTTTTGCCAAGTCGCGCACCAAAACTTCCAGCGCAGACCTTACAGACTGATTGTAAACAGTAACATTATTCCAACAATTCTGAACGCTTTCAGATATTTCTTCCGCAGCGTTCGCACCGGCCGGAAAATCAAAAAGTCTTTTTGAATTCTGTATAATTTCCAGCAGAAAGATTTTTAACATAACACGAGGATCAAAATTTTCGCAGTCTTTTATTATTTTTGCACAGTCAGGAATTTTAGAAGAAGCAATCTGATTTAAAAAATTTTTTCCGACATCGCGCAAAGTTTCCGGCTGAACCGGCAAAAATGTTAAAAGAAAATCTTCTATCGTTCCATCAAAATTTTCATTATGAAAAACTCTTGAAACAACCTCTTTCTGTTCTTCTGAAGAACGTTCCCTAAAATTATAAGTTCTTACTCTGGAAAGAATTGTAGGCATAACCGCATTTCGTCTTGCAGTTGTAAGAATAAAAACCGTATCTTCCGGTGGCTCTTCAAGAATTTTCAAAAGCGCATTTCTTACAGGTTCAAGCATCCTGTCCGCATTTTCGATTATTATTGTTTTTTTTCCGTTTATTGTCTTCAAGCGCGCCCATGCCGCCGCATTCCTGACCTGAGCAATCGGAATTGAATCATACAAAAAATCAGACTCAAGTTTTTCGCACAAAGGAACAATTTTTTCAACAGATTTTTGAATTGACTGAAATTCAGGAAGATTATGCGGAATATCCAGCGGTTCAAGTTCTTCATCAATTGAATTTATTACCGCAGCAATTTTATTAAGTTTATCATTTCCATTAAGAAGAATCTGACTGAAACGCATCGTAAGTTTTCTTACGCTTCTGATAAAAAGATAACGCGCAGCCGCAAGATGCTTTGAAGAATTCATCGCTGCGTTCAGAAAAGTTCTGCTCGCTGCAACAATTTCCGGAGTACAATCTTTTGGTCCTAAAAGAAGAAGATTATTACTTACAAGAGATTTGTGCTGAAGGCAAGAACTGCATGAACAAAGCCAATGTCCTTTTTTTTCGCCTGAACAAGAAAGAATTCTGGCAGTTTCAAGGGCGGCCGTAAGTTTTCCGCACCCCTGAACTCCGCTAAAAAGAATCGCACCAGGCAAACGGTTATTCACAATATCAGCAGTTAAAAGCGAAGTTACATTTTGATGAAGCAAATTGTCATACATTTAAGCGGCAAATCCTTTAAAATAATCAGACGGAATATTAAAAGCATTTCCAAGAAATTTATAAAAAATACTGTCTTTAAAAAATTCAGAAAAATCATAAAACTGCTGAACTTTTAAAACTGCAATTATAAAAATCACAACAACAAGACCTTCCGCAACTCCCAGTAAAAAACCAAGAGTTTTATCAAGCCCTTTCATTATTTCACCTTCAAAAACTTTGGCAACAAAATGCTGAATTATAGAAAGAGTCAGGAAAACAACAATGAAAATCAGAAAAAAGGAAAGAGAAATTGACAATGCAGAATTTGTTATTGTCTGATTCACATAAACATCAAGTTTTGGAGCAAAAAAAATAGCAACCACAAGACCGCCTATAACAGAAACTTTAGAAAAAAGTTCCTTTATAAAGCCTTTCATAAGAGCCGCAACCGCAAAAACAAGCACAATAATCAAAAAACAAATGTCAATCGGTGATATTGTCATAAAATTTCCTCCCTATAAAGAAGTTCCGCAATTTTACGTGCCGGACGCACACCGGAAGAAAGATTTCCGTTTGCCTGCGCATATTTTTTACGCGAAGATTCGCTAAGAAACATTTCCAGCGCAGACTTTAAATTTTCCGCATTTGCCTTACCTTTTCCAAGAACAACCGCAGCACCGGATTTTTCAAAAAATTCAGCATTAGACTCCTGGTCGCCACGGGTTCCGGAACCGCAAAGAGGAACAAGAACCATAGCTTTAGAAAGAACAGAACATTCCCAAATAGAATTTGCCCCTGCTCTCGAAACAACAACATCAGCGCAGGCAATTACATCCGGCATTTCTTTGTAAATAAACGGATACGGCTTATAATTTTCCCTGATCAGTTCAGATTCAGAAGAAACTGAAGAATCTTCCAAATTTCCAGTGCCAGTCTGATGAACTACAATAAAATTTTCGCAAAGCCACTGAAGATTTTCTTTTACAAGCAAATTAAGCTGTTTTGCACCAAGACTTCCGCCCACAACCAAGAGCACAGGCTTTTTCTTCGCCTTTATTCCTAAAAATTCCAGTCCTTTTTCTGCATCAGCAGAATAAAAAACAGGGCGGACAGGATTTCCGGTTACAACAGATTTTTGTCTTGCGGCAGTACCAAGAAAATCTTTTGTCTGCTCATAAGAAAGAAGAATTTTTTTCGCGCTTCTGCTGTTCAATTTTGTCGCAAGTCCAGGAGTAAAATCACATTCGTGCGTATAAACCGGAATTTTTAACAATTTTGCTGCAAAACACGGAGGTACGCTTACAAAACCACCTTTAGAAAAAAGCACACAAGGCTTTATCTTAAGCAAAATAAAAAACGAAACAAAAAAACCTGCAAAAATCTTAAAAATATCAAGGAAATTTTGAAAAGAAAAATACCGCCTAAGTTTTCCACTGGGAATTCCATAAAAAAAATCCGCAGATTTTTTTCCGCTTTCATTAACATTTTTAGAAACAATATCTTTGTCCATTCCTTTGGAATTTCCAATCCAAAAAATCTGAATCTCTTTTCCGTCTTCAGCGCAAACCGCCCTAAGTTCATCCGCAACAGCAAGCCCCGGATAAATATGACCTCCAGTTCCGCCGCCGGCAAATGCAACTTTCAGAACTTTTTCAGACTTTACATTTTCAGTATTAAAACTCATACAAATATTTTATTGTTCCTTATGATATTTTTCAAGGATTGAACAGATTTCTTCCTTTTTAAAAAGTTTTGCATAACCATAAGCAGACATTCCCATCGAATCTGCAATATCAGGATCAGCTCCGTTTTCCGCAAGAAGTTTTACAATATCCGTTCTTCCGCTTCCTACCGCAAGAATCAGCATTGTCTGCCCTTCTTTATTTATGGTATCAAGAAATGCACCCTGCTCCACAAAATATTTTGCAATTTCAAAATTTCCGCGCCAAACCGCATCCATGACAGGCGTATAACCTCTGTCCTTGGAAACAGAATTTATATCCGCACCGCAATCAACAAGCCATTTTACAGCAGAAAGATTATCCGCACGGACTGCAATATTAAGCATTGAAGTTCCGTCAGAATCAACCGCATCAGCGCTCATCCCGGCTTCAATATAAGCCCTGCAGATTTTCTCTTTATTTTTTTCTATATATTTTGCAAAATTGTCAGTGTCAAAAGGATAACCGTTCCTGAAAAGAAAACAGAACGCTTCTTTCCGCTTGTTTTTTTTCATAATCTCTTCCGCTGATTTTAAAAGATAATCTTCAAACTGCTTTTCAGAATTAAAAAATTCAGAAATTTTACAAAAAAAAGCATTATGAAATTCATTTTTCTTGCAGACAACAAAAAAGATTGCCCCACATCCGGCGCAAAAACCAGAAAAAAACGAAACAGCCTCGCTTGCATTTTCTTTGCAAAAAAGCACAACCGCAGAAATTCCTGCAATTTCTTTTTCGTTTATTTCTGAAAAATTTTCCGGATTTCCGC
>CAYXDA010000112.1:0-6575 GCA_964463615.1 uncultured Treponema sp. | reverse complement strand
AATTATAACAAGATATCTATTTTTACAGGCCACTTTCATCACCTTGACACTCCCCTAAAATAATTTAAAATCAAGTTATGGAAAACAGAAAATCAGACAAGAGTGGATTCTTTTCAAATCTTTTAGAAATGATATTCGGTGCAAACGATGCCGACGCACTAAAAAAAAGACAGTTAAAAGCAATTTCAAAAAAACTTTCTAAAAGCAAATTCAACAGATTTTATAAATTCAGCGGAAATGAAATGCTTCCTCTCATGGGAAAGCAGATTTACGATATTTACAAAGCCATATCTCCGCTTCAGATTATGTTCAATTCAATGCAGAACCAGAATTCACTGAAACACATTGCCATAAGTTTTTCCCTGCCGGAAGAAATCCACAGTATAGAAGAAAGCCTTTCCGAACAGAATATAATTGCAATGTCCAAGCAAATTCCTTTAGACCGGCTGAGCGCACAAGTTGAAGAACGTATTTCGAAAATCAACGACTATCTTACTATGGAAAAAATCACCCAGATAGATTTCCTTTACAAGCAGCTTTTAGCAATGAAGTCAATTTCAACTTTTGATTATTATTTTTTCCTTAAGAAGTTCGACAAAACTATCAGGGAAAACTCATTTTCTTCACCCACACACTTTGAGCACGTAAACGCCGAATATCTTGTTGACGACTTAAAAGATTATATAGAAGCAATTTGGGACACACCGTTCGAATCTGACTGGACAACAGTTTTTAAACTTTTAAAGTCTTTGAAGGGAACGGAACCTATTCCTCTTGGATTATGGAAAAGAGTTCTTGCCCGGCTTTACGCTCTGAAAAACGCAAAAACATTCGAAATGATAATTCAACTTGCCTCGCAAAATCCTGATTATGTTCCGAACGTAACGCAACTTTCATCCAATATAGTTGAACCATATATGGACAAACTGAAAAATGACGCGGAAACTACAGTTAATACGCTGATTGAAAAACAGCGGTCTGCAACAGAGAACAATATTGCAGCCCAGCTTTTCGGAAATTCAGAAATCGTTCCCCTTTCAAATTATTCTGACAACAAAAATAAAATTCTTGCACAGAAAAGACTTGTAGAATTCAATAATACACAAGCGCTCACTTACATCAAAACATTTTTAATTGAAATTGTAAAAACAGAACTTCGGGAATTTTACGATGTTGTAGTTGTGCGCGGAACATGGAATGCGCAAACACTGACTTCGCAAATTTCTGATTACTACAATGAACTTTTGGAAATTTCCGAAAACATCACACTTTTCGACGCGGAACTTGCAGAAGACGGCGCGGTCGGCGTAAAAATCAGAACACTTCTTCCAAAAACAGACAGAGATACAAGTTCAAGAAATATTGCGAACAGACTTATTTTGCAGGCAAACGAAAACGCATACAACTACATTATGGTTTGCATGCGAAACATTATAACAATCGGAAAAATCATAAAAACTATCGTAGAAGATTTGCAAAAAAACAAACCGACTTTAATTTCCAACTACAAAGAACTTGATCATTATTTGGAAATGCCGCTAAAAAATTTCTGCATAGAAATCTACAAGAAAATTTATTTATTTTCATCGCTTATAAAAACTTGTCTTGTAAAAAACGAATAGCTTTGCTGTTTTACAAACGCGCCAGTGATTTTGCGCTTTATTTGCACAAAATCATGCGGAAAACACTTATCTTATTACAGAATCAACAAGTTTTTTAAAATCTTCGTCAATCTTAACATCAGAAGTTCTCAAGTTTGAAGAAATTTGAAAAACTCCGTCTTCTCCCTGAACAATAGCTTCTACCGGCAAATCTGTTACGTTGTTATCATTCGCGCAAAAAGTTGTAAGCATAAAACCATCCTTTTCAGAAGAAAGATTTTCTAAAGGCAAAGCCCCGCTTTCTTCCGATGTGTTTTTTTCTTTATTATTTTCGTTAATATAATCAAATGGCTTAAAAATGCGGAATTCCCGCTTTTCAACCTGTTTTTTCTCGCTTTCCGGCGCTGATTTTGTGTTATCTCCGATTACAAGCGGTTCAGTTCCTTCAAATTTCGTATTGTCAATCGCAATCGAAGGAACAAAATTCAACTCGCCCGTCTCCAAACTTTCATGAGTTTCGTAACTGGCAAGTTCAACCAGTTCTTCCGGTTCAGAAAGGGCTTCTTTATCAAGCTTCTCCGAATCAACTTCAGAAAGCTCTTCAAGTTCTTCTACAAAAGCGGACTGCAAACCTGTCACTTCCGGCAAAGTATTTTCTGTTTCGCTAAAATCAAGGGCTTCATTCTGTTCTTTTTCCGAATTTTCCATATTTTTCACATCTTCCAACTTCTTTGTATTTTGTTCTTCTTTTTTGCTTTCCTGTTCATGCATTTTTAATTCAGCTTGAATCATATTTTTAGTTTTTTCATTTTCTTCAAGAACTTCTTTAAGCATATTTCTGATCTCAATTAAACTTTCCTCGGAAAGATTTGCCTGAACTACAAAATTTTTAGGCAATTCAGTCTTTTTTCTGTCTGTTTTTCTATTTGCTTTTAACGCTACAACCAGAATCAAAAACAAAACAACACATGCAAGCAGAATAAAAAACGCAGAAAAAGGAATCTTTGTAAAAAGAAAAGAGAAAAAACTTTTTATGTTTTTACATCCTTCGGCAACAATCAGAAAGAATTGCGCAAAAGAGTTTTTACTTCCAGCCTCTATCATTTAAAACCCACTTTTCCCTTAGAATATCGGATTTTTTTTTAACTTTCTTGAATGATAAATTCTTTATATTATTGTATAATCAGCGGGAAATCCAAAGGAACAGAAAATGAAAGAAATTTGGAACGAAATATTAAACCGAATAACTTTAAATAAAATTCTTATAGCAATCATTATTTTTCTTGGTGTAATAATTATGGGAACTACCTTGGCTGTTGCAACAAGACCAAAGGACTTTACTGTTGTAAAAGCGCAGGCACAAACCCCCGCAGAGAGCAAAACGGCTTCATACAAAAATATCGGAAGAATCAGAACTGTAACGGCTTCAAAAAAAAATGAAAATGGCACTACGGTTGTCTTAACTCCGCTTCTCTCCTACACAAAAGGCGATAAAGAATTTTTTGAAGAGCTTTCCCGCAAAAATGCAATGATAAAATCTGTTTTTACAAATTATTTTTCATCACAAACCGCAGAAGAATTAAAAAGAAAGGACGACGCGCAAATAAAAAAAGAACTTTCAGCGCAAATTAATGAACTTCTTGTTTTGAACAAAATTCAAGACATTTATTTTGAAGATTTAATTTTCTTGGATTAACTTGAATTTAAA
The DNA here is from genome assembly GCA_964463615.1 of uncultured Treponema sp. Lineage (GTDB taxonomy): Bacteria > Spirochaetota > Spirochaetia > Treponematales > Treponemataceae > Treponema_D. The sequence goes on along the minus strand of CAYXDA010000112.1, from coordinate 3,266 downwards.
TTTGAACGCAACTTTTTTACAGAAAATGTGTCTTATATTCAAGTGAGGATAAAAAATGAACCAAATTACATCTACTGCGGCTCAAGTAATAATTTCAATAGTTCCAATTGTAGGAATCTGTTTTGGCGCACTGATTATTTTTTTCTACATCCTATGGAAACATCACGAAACAAAACTTCAGATTAAAACAGGAACTTTTGTTCCGAAGAAATTTAATTATGCTGCGTTTTCGCTTCTTACTGGGCTTTTGCTGACCGGTGTAGGTTTTATTATTACAGCAGTTTTTGCTATCATCGACGGATTTTCTTATGCTATTCTTGGCGGACTTATTCCGCTCATTGTAGGAATCGTTCTTCTTGTATTTTATTACTCTTACCCGGAATTTCATAAAAAAGACTAAAAAAAATGCTTAAAGAGCAAGAAAGAGAACTTATAAAAAGAAGAGATTTTCGCCTTGTAAAAGCTGTGCTTTCCGGTAAAAAAGACGCTTTTTCTGAACTTTTAACGTTGTACAAAGCAAAGATTTTTAATTTTGGAAAAAGTTTCTTTCATAACGATTCCGATTCCGAAGATTTTGTTCAAGATGTTTTTATAAAAGTTTTTACACATCTGTCATCATTCAAAGGAAATTCAATGTTTTCAACTTGGCTTATGAAAATTGCATACACAACTGCAATCAATTCTGTAAAAAGAACAAAAAATTCTTTTCAGATTGAAGATGAAACAATAATTCCAGATTCGGCAAGCATAACACCGGAAGAAATTCAAATCAGAATCATTACGCAAAAAGCAATCAGGGAAGCAATTCAGGAACTTCCGGAAAAATACAAAATTTGCGTGGAAATGTATTTTTATTATGACATTTCATATCAAGAAATAAGTGAAATTACAGATTTTCCGCTGAATACAATAAAATCTCACATATTCAGGGCAAAAAAAATATTAAAAGACGAACTGGAGGATTTTTATGAAAAATAAATGCGAACAAATTATGAATCAATATCTTATGTTGGACAAAGGAGAGCGAGTTCCTTTCAAAATTTCTCTGCATCTTTTAGGATGCAGAAAATGCAGAGAGCAAATAAACCTTTTAAAACTCGCTGAAAAAGAAATTTCTGCGCCGCTAAAAATAAAAACTCCAGTAAACGATGAAACAATCCAGAAAATCCTTTCGCAGACAAACATTCCGCAAAAAGATAAATTCTACAAACCGCTTCCGTTCGCCGGATGGATTATAGGCGGCATTCTTATGATTGTGCTTCTTTTTGGTTCTATGTTCACAACTCCGGACTTTAAAAATAAAGCGCTCTCATTGTGGTATGCGCTTACAATAGCAGGAAGTGTAACTGTTTACTGCGCAGTTTTTGTTTGCAGCCATATCGATATTTTTATAAAAAAGATTTCTGCCGTAGCAAAAGAAATTGCCTAGCACCTTTTGCTAAAGACAAAGTCCGTCCGGCAGGAAAAAATTACTTCCACAAAGCTGCCGGATTTACGGTTTTTCCGAATTTATAAACTGTAAAATGCAAATGTGGTCCAGTACTTAAACCGGTACTTCCAACAAGTCCTATTTTTGTGCTTGTATCAACTCTTTTTCCGCGGGTTACAAGCTGCTTAGACATATGACCATACAAAGTTTTATATCCGGAATGATGTGTTATAATAACGAAATTTCCGTAAACGCTGTTATAGCCAACAGAAGTTACAGTTCCGCTCAAAGCCGCATAAACAGGAGTTCCCTGCGGACAAGCCATATCAATTCCTGAATGGTAAGAACGCTTTCCGCTGAAAGGAGAACTTCGCCATCCATAATAAGAAGAAAGATAATAGCGCGAGTGAATAGGCTTGTGGAACAAATCGCCATTAATTTCCTGGCGGGTAACCCAATCAAGCTGAGCATCCGGAACAAAAAGCGTTTGCCCCGCAATCAATGACGCATTCTTTTCAAGCTTGTTTACCCTGATGAACTTTTCCGCGCTGACTTCATATTTTTCCGCAATAGACTCAGCGGTTTCGCCATTTTTCTTTACCGTATAAATAATTCCCGGCATAGAAGGAATTTTCAAATACTGGTCAATCTGAATAAGCCGCGACTGATGTATGTTATTAACGCTGATAATTGTGTCCTGCGTAATCCCAAAACTGTCTGCAATATAGCCAATCATATCACCTTTTTTTACGCGGTAAGTATAATAGCAAAGTTCCAAACCTTCAGAAGAACAGGAATCCTGATTCAAAACTGCAGCGGCAGCATCAAGACTGTCTGAAGCGACATCATTTTCAGAAATAGAATCAATCATTGCAAGCGCATCAAGTTCTGCAAGACCTTCATCAGAATTTTCACCAGAAGAAACAACTTTTTCCGCTTCCACGTTAAATTCCGGAACAGCAGAAGTTTCAAGTCCGCCAACACCTTTTTCAACATTCAGATTTGAAGCCGCATATAAAGCAAGCCAGGCAACAGAAATTCCGCCGCAAAACGCAATAAGAGAATGAACAATTATTTTTCTGAAACGGGTACTGAACAATCTATTATAAAACTTTTCCAATTTCATCTTTAAAGTAAAACTCTTGTAATTTTTATACTTATTCATATATTCTATCACCTATTTTCGCGAAATACCAACCAGAAATGTCTCAAAAGACTCTGAACGGCACGCTTCCGGCTTGAATCCTTTTGCCGCAGAAAAAAGTTCCCGCATTTTTTTCAAGAACTTTTGCTGATCTCCATTCTGAAAAATCTTAACACAAAAATTTCCGCCGGTTTTCAACATTGATTCTGCATACCAGATCGCCATTTCAACCAGCTGCTCGGAACGCGCAGTATCAACAATTCTATTGCCAGTTGTCAATGGAGCAGCGTCGCAAACAACCAAATCATACGGACCAAGCGACTTTATCTGTTTTCTTATTGCCGCATCATTCAAATCACCTTGAATAAAAGTAAGATTTTCACCGCGAACAGATTTTGAAAGCGGATTCAAATCGCAACTTACAACACGGCTTCCTTCTCCAAGATTACGCAAAAGAAAAGTAGTCCAACTCCCAGGAGCGGCTCCTAAATCAAGAACATTGCAGCTTTTTTTCAGCATTCCGAATTTTTCATCCATTTCTTTCAGTTTATAAACTGAACGCGCAGGATAACCTTCAGAAAATGCTTTTTGAGACCAATAATCAGGTTTTTCGTAACTATTTGACGGCATATTACTTTCTTTTCGGAATATTTTGTTCAATATTTAACAGATTTAGTATATATTTATTAAATA
>CAYXDA010000111.1:0-6746 GCA_964463615.1 uncultured Treponema sp. | reverse complement strand
GGATTTCGACGAAAGCGACGGCGCGGATTCTGCGGATAACAGCGAACAAAACGCAACAGACAACACTATTGCCGCTGATGACACAACCGATTCTGCGGAAGACTTTGAATTACCGGATTTCGACGAAAGCGACGGTGCGGATTCTGCGGATAACAGCGAAACCATTTCCGACGACAACACTATTTCCGCTGATGACACAATTTCCGCTGATGAAGAAACAAAATCAGATTCTTCAAATGCAGGAGCATTTGTTGCCGGTGCCGGTTTAGCAGCGGCAGCCGCAGCCGCACTAGCCGCAAACTCAAAATCCAGCGAGCAGAAAAACAATAATGAAGAAAACACAGAAAATAACGAACCTGGCAAAATCTCATCAGATGAAACTATTACCGCAGACGACGATTCCGGACTAAGCGGCTTTGATCTTCCGGATTTTGACACAGATTCCGATTCAAATATTGAAGATTCAGAAAAATCAGTTGTTAACGATGATGATTTCTTTAATTCACTTACAACAGAAGATTCTTATGAAACTTCCGAAAACGAAGACGCCTCTACGCTTGTAAATGACAATACGCCTTCTCACGGAATAAAATTTGATGGACTTTACGACAAAGAAACTGCCAGCGGAAATTCTTCCGAAGAAACAGAAAAAAGCGAATCCGACGATACAAAGAAAAAGACCCGCACATCTGTAATAATTTGCATTATTTGCGCAATAATTTGTATAATTGCAACACTTTTAATTCTTTTCGTTGTGCCTTCAAAATACAACTTGCTGCACAAAACGCCAAAAACACCGGAAGAAAGCACTCCAATTGTTCAGGAAGAACAAAAAGCGGAAGAAGAAACAAAACCTGTAGTTATAGAAGCAAAAGAAGATGAAATTGTTGTTGCAGAAGAACCTGAACAAGTTATTCCAGAACCAGCACCAGAACCGGAAGTTGCTCCAAAAAATATAACATACAAAATCAAATGGGGCGACACGCTTTGGGATATTGCAGACGCATATTACAAAAATCCTTGGAATTACAAAAAAATTGCGCGCTACAATAACATCAAGAACCCGGATTATATTATTTCAGGAACAACAATAACAATTCCTGCAAAATAAATTGCTAAAATTAACTGCGCTTAAACTATGAACATAAAAAAAATATATTTTCTCTCAATTTTTCTTGGTTTTTCAGTAGTTTTTTCTGCCTGTGAAAAAACTACCAGCCAAAATTTATACAAAGTTCCAGCAAAAGACCGAACTTACTACAGAGCCTTGCGAAAACAGCAGGAAGGAAATAATTCCGAAGCAAAACGCCTTTTTTCCGTTTCCGTAAAAAAAAGTTCAAACTACATCGCCAGACGCAGTGCTGAAAATCTTACAGAAATCGGAAATGTGCAGGAACGACTTAATGCCTGCGAAAACCTTATAAAAAAATACAACGATGAAGACGCACTTCTTATTGCAGCACGCAAGTTTTTTTCCGCAGAAGAATACACCCGCGTTCTTTTGCTGACAAACAACGTAAATTACAGCACAAGCTTGAACGAACTGATTTATCTAAGACTTAGCGCAATGCTGAAAAACAACAATTCACGCTTGATTAAAGACACTTACGAATGGTTTTTAAACAGACCGGTTTCTTCGGAACATTACAAATTTTATTGCGACATCGCAAAAAATGCAGATTTTTCAAAAAATACGGAGCTCGCGAACTTTATAGATTTGCGGGCAGAAGTTTATAAACGAAACTACAAATTTGCATACGAAAAATTTCAAGCGCAAAAAGAAAATTTTCACCAAGAACCACAAGCAATTTCCGATGCCGGAAAAATCTGCCTTTACGGAAGCCCGAACGAAAATATTTTACAAAACGCAAAATATTTTGACTCTTTAACAGAAAATTTAAAAGACACGGATTCAGAATTCTATTCAAATTTCTACGCAGGCCGACTTTACGAAAAAATCAACTACACAACTTATGCAACAAACAGATATAAATCTGCAATGGAATGCGCAAAAACAAACGAACTTTACGACAACGCGCTTTGGTATCTTCTTAGACTAAATCTGGAAAAATCAACAAGCCAAGGCATAAAAATGATAAAGCAATATTGCGCCACCTGGCATAACCCCGCATATTTCGATGACATTTTTGATATGCTAAGCCCCCTTATGCTTTCAGAAGGACGCTGGAACGAATTCAACGATTTGTACAAAGCAATAGACGGTTATGCTTCTGATGAAATGACCGCAAAATTCGCCTATATTTACGGTCGTCTTGTTCAAGAAAAACTTGCGCTCCCAGTAATTTCAGACACGCACAAAACCGAAGACGCCGCCGCTTTTACGCGCGCTTTAACCAGCGGAAACAATGCATATTACAAAGTTCTGGCGGTAAACAAACTTGGACTTGGTGGCGAACGCGCAGAAGAAATCTTATGCAATTCAAAAAACTCAAAAGATGTTCCAGTTGATATGGAAGCGGAAAATCTTTTACTTGGCTACATCGCATTCGGATTCCCGGAAAAAATTTATTCCGAATGGCTTTCCTTAAACAAAAAAAATTGCAACATCAGTTACGAAACCGGTATAGAACTTGCAAAATTTTTAGAAAACTGCGGAAAAAACAAAAACGAATATTATCCACAGGCATTGCGAATTGCCGCAAAAGTTATAAATTCAGCCACAAAGCAAGTTCCAAAAGAAGATTTAAAACTGCTTTATCCGCGCGACTACAGCGAACTAATCAGTGAAAAATGCAAAAAATATAACGTTCCGGAAGAAATTATGTATGCGCTAGTCCGCAGCGAAAGTTTTTTTGATTCAAAAATAGAAAGTTCCGCCGGTGCAGTCGGACTTACCCAACTTATGAATTTCACCGGGAGCGATGTTGCGCACCGCCTAAAATATAAGGAATACGATTTAAAAAATCCGGACGACAATCTTGAATTCGGAACATGGTATTTGAACAACCTTGCAGGACGATTGGAAAACCGCTGGCTTTCCGCTTTCTTTGCATACAACGCAGGAATCACCAGAGTCCGACGCTGGGAAAAAAGCTCAAAAATCGCATTCAACAACATAAAAAAATTACCGGACGATCTGTTTTTAGAAATAATACCTTACGAAGAAACCCGCGAATACGGCAGAAAACTTGTAGGAGCCGCCGCAATGTACTCCTGGCTTTATTACGGAAAAGAAATTTCACAAGAAATATCAGAAATTATAAATTAAAAAGGGCGGAGCCCCGCCCTCCGCTCAACCACTGCGTTGCTCAGCATATGTGAAAACAAGTTTTCACATTGCTTCGCTCCTTAGTGTTTTCGCTTACCCACCCAGCGGGGCAAAAATTAATCCGCACTCTGCCCCGCAACGCCCCGAATTTTCAAAATTAAAGTTTCAAAGCAACAGCAAAACCTGCAGGATTTGCAAAAACCTGCAAATCTTTACTTTGATTTTTAGGAAAAAGCGTATGAAAAAACGGAATTGCAAAACCGCACAAAGAACCGATTGTCGCACCGGCAAGAACATCTGTTAAAAAATGATTTCCGCTTACCATTCTTAAAACACCTGTAGTTGCCGCAACAGAAAAAGTTGTTCCCGTAACAAGCCATTTCCATTTTGAATCAGGAAAATATTTTGAAAAAACATAACTTGTAAAACTTGCGCCTGCAAACGAAAATGTAGTATGCCCGGAAGGAAAAGAATTTGCCCAATCATATTTTTCAATATCATCTTCCGGCGGATTTTCAAAATACATATAAGGACGGGCGCGGTTTACAACAAATTTTCCGAAAGCTTTTAAACCGTACGCCCAAATTAAAGTTTCCGCATACATTGTTCCGATTGTAGCCCATTCAGATTTTTCAGCAGTCATTAAAATTGCAGGCGAAAGAATTGCCCCAAACTGAAGAACAGTCGCAAGCGTATCAACTTTTTTTGAATATTTATTCATAAAAGGTCGGTCAAAAGCATTAACATCATCCTTATCAAAAGACGCCGGAACATCAATTCTGTTCAATTCCAAAATATCTGAACATAAAAAATCAAATCCGGCTAAAGAAATCCCAGTTCCCAAAATAATTGAATCAGTTAAAACAGAAAGCTGAAAAGTTTCTCCTTTTCCAAAAAAATCAATTTTCTTGGTTTCATCTGCAAATCCATCCGAAAGTAAAAAGAAAACACAAATTGAAATCGCTATTTTTCTCATTTTTGTTCCTAAAAAATATTCAAAACTATTATAACTTTTTTCCATCTTATCCCCCTCCATTGTAATAACAACTTTGTCATACTCTCTTAAGAATTAACTTTTTTTACCAAAAACGGAAGAGCCTTTTCAAACTTTACGCCGTAAAAATGATTTTCGTCGCCCAAAGTTTTTTTCATTGATTCAACAACAAAATCTGCCGCAATGGCAGCCGCATCTACAGGAGTTTTTCCGCGCAAAAGGCTTCCTGTAAAAGCACTTGCGTAAACATCGCCGGTTCCGTGCATCGATGCCTCCAGCCGTTCAGTAAAATAATAATCAAAATCCGCGCCATTATAAACTGCAACGCCAAGTTTTTCTTTTTCAAAACTAACACCAGTCAAAATTACGTTTTTTGCGCCCAGAGCGTGCAAATCTTTCATAACTTTTTCAATGTAAGGCTTATCATAATTTTCGCCAACATAAGGAATTCCAAGCAAAAACGATGCTTCCGTTAAATTTGGAAGAATAAAATCCGCATCTTTGCAAAGTTCCGCCATTTTTCCCGGAAAATCTTCTGCAAATCCTGCATAAAGTTTTCCGCCATCCGCCATCGCAGGATCAACAATCCTAAGAGCATTCGGACGAGCCGCTTTTTTCATAATTTCCAAAATATAAGGAATTTGCGCTGCACTCACGTAACCTGTGTAAAACGCATCAAATTCAATTTTTTCTTCAAGCCACTGATTCAAAATCTTCGGCATTTCTTGAGTCAAGTCGCAAAAAGTCCAGCCGGAAAATCCTTTTCCTGTATGATTTGAAAGAACGCTGCTCGGCAAAATCGCCGTTTCAATTCCGCACGCAGAAATTATCGGAAGCGCTACCGTAAGCGAACATTGTCCGACGCAAGAAATATCCTGAATTGTAAGTAAACGTTTGTCCATACTTTTCTCCTAAACTTCGGTGGTTGGATTTATCGCCCGCTTGCGCACGGAACGAAAGACAAATCAATTTACAATAAATCTGATATTATTTATATATTCAAAATTAAATAAAAATTATAACATCAGATTAAAGCAAATTTGTGCATATTGTTTTATAATATCACAGAAAAACAACCTATTATATTAGATTTTTAGATTATGATTACAATTTCTTTTGAAAAACGCGGAGCAAGTGGACTTTGCGAACATATTTATAATTCTATAAAGACGCAGATTTTGAATGGAACTTTAAAAGCGAAAGAAAAACTTCCTTCAAAAAGATCACTTGCGGAAAACTTGGGCGTAAGCGTGATAACCGTTCAAAATGCGTATGCCGCTCTTATTTCGGAAGGTTACATTTATTCAATTGAAAAAAAAGGATTTTTTGTAACGGAATTACGAATTGACTCTGCTAATAAGACTGATTCGCCTTCGCCTTGCAATGACACACAAAGTTCGCCTTGTCATGCTGAACTTGATTCAGCATCTATTATAGATTCTGATATTCTTCAGAATGACAACTTCAATAACCGCAATTTTTTCTGCGATTTTCAGAGTAATTCCACAAACTACGAAAAATTTCCGTTCAACTTGTGGTCACACACAATGCGGCAGGTTCTGAACAGCGGAGATGAAAAACTTCTTAAAAGAGTCGGAGTAAAAGGCGTTTTCGAACTGCGTTCTTCAATTTCAAAATTCTTGCATGAATTCAGAAATATGGATGTTTTTCCCGAACAAATTGTAATTGGAGCCGGAACAGAAAATCTTTATTCGATGGTTGTTCAGTTTTTGGGGCGCGAAAATCTTTTTGCTTTGGAAAATCCCGGTTATCATAAAATTTCAAGCGTAATTGAACTGAACGGAGCAAAAACAATTCCTGTTACAATCGATGAAAAAGGAATCAGCATAAGTGAACTTGAAAAATCCGCTGCGAATGTCGCACACGTTTCTCCAAATCATCATTTTCCAACAGGAATCGTAATGCCTATCCGCCGGCGACAAGAAATTTTAGCTTGGTCGGAAAAATCAGAAAAAAGATTTATAATTGAAGACGATTATGACAGCGAATTCCGCTTTAACGGAAAACCACTTTCAACCCTTTTTTCCAGCGACAAAAACGGAAAAGTAATTTACATCAATACATTTTCAAAAACGCTTGCGCCTTCGTTCAGAATCAGTTTTATGGTTTTGCCAATGCAACTTCTGCCCTGCTTTGAAAAACAATTCGGTTTGTATTCCTGCCCGGTAAGTTCTTTTGAACAATTCACGCTTTCGCGCTTTATAAACGACGGAAACTACGGAAAACACATAATCCGGATGAAAAACTTCTACAGAAATTTAAGGAATTCGCTGATTTCTGCAATTCAGACAAGTGAGTTTTCGAAAAACTGTAAAATTCAGGAAGAAGAAAGCGGTCTGCATTTTCTGCTGACAATAAAAAGCGCTCATTCTGCCGCCGAACTTGAAAAACGCCTTTCTGAGCAAAAAATAAATCTTCCGCTTTTAAGCAACTTTTATTATAAAAACGCAACCAATTCTAACAAAAATGAAGAAAACAGCGAAAAAACTTTCGTTGTGAATT
>CAYXDA010000110.1:0-6860 GCA_964463615.1 uncultured Treponema sp. | reverse complement strand
GAAAAAAGATCAGTCTTATTCCCGCGATGAAAATGTTTGGCACTTGAGCCACGAAGGTTTGGAACTTGAAAAAACAGAAAATGAACCTAACTACAAGCATATGCTTAAAAATACAACTGTTCCGGAAGAAGCTCCGGAAGAAGGCGAATACGTAACAATTGATTTTGAAAAAGGAATCCCGGTTGGTCTGAACGGAAAAAAGATGAACGGTCTTGATTTGCTTAACGAATTGAACGTAATCGGCGGAAGAAACGGAGTTGGTCTTGTTGATATCTGCGAAAACCGTTGTGTAGGAATGAAAAGCCGAGGTGTTTACGAAACTCCGGGCGGAGCAATTTTGTATTTTGCGCACAGAATGATGGATCACATTTGTCTTGACCGCGACACTTATCATTTTAAGCAGCATGTTTCTTTGAAAATGGCAGAACTTATCTACGACGGAAAATGGTTTACAACTTTGATGGATTCCTGCATTGCGTTTATGGATAAAGCCGAAGAAACTGTTACCGGTTGGGCAAAAGTAAAGGTTGTAAAAGGTGCAATCCGCGGTGCTGGTTCCGGCTCAAAATACAGTTTGTACAATGAATCAATCGCTTCGTTCACAACCGGCGAACTTTACAATCATAAAGATGCGGAAGGCTTTATCACTTTGTTCGGTCTGCCGCTTAAAGTCCGCGCAATGATGGAGCAGAAAGTCGGCGAAGGCCAGGCAATTAAAGAAAGCAAAAACCTGAAAAAGCGACCGACAGAGTAATCTGTTGCAAAAATATACTGGTGGTTGAGCTTGCCTAAACCACCAAATATAGCGCTCGTTGCCAAGTTTTATGGAGTTTTTATGACTATAAATGCGGAACAACTTTATTTTGTGCTGGACAATACTCCGGCAGAGCAGAATATTATGCTTGTCGGAAAGCACGGAATTGGAAAAAGCCGTATTCTTGAAGAATATTACGCTAAAAAAAACTGCAAAGTTGTAACTCTTTTTCTTGGTCAAATGAGCGATCCTGGTGATTTGATCGGACTTCCGGAAAAGAACGAAAAGACCGGCAGAACAGATTTTATGCTTCCGTATTGGTTTCCGCTGGACAACACTCCGGTTGTTCTTTTTCTGGACGAATTGAACCGCGCTCGTCCGGAAGTTTTGCAGACGATTATGGATCTTGCGCTTAACCGCAAACTTGCCGGAAAATCTTTGCCTAAAGGAAGCCGCATTATAAGCGCAGTAAACAACGGCAGCGAATATCAGCTTACAGATTTGGATCCGGCGCTTGTTTCACGCTTTAATATTTATGAATTTGCTCCTACTGTGGGCGACTGGCTTAAATGGGCGGAAAATTCCGGAATAGACAGCCGCATCTGCTCTTTTATAAGCGAAAATCCGGAATTTCTTGATGGCGGCGAAACTGGTTTTGAATCAGAAAATTTGGAGCGCAATCCGGACAGAAGAAGTTGGGAGCGAGTTTCCTGTGTAATAAAAACGGCCGACCTTTCTGATTTTCATAAAGTTCTTGTTTCCGGAATTATAGGAAACAAGGCAACTGCAAAATTTTTCAGTTTTGTAAAAGAGCATTTGTTTCCGTCTGCAAAAGAGATTCTTTGCGGCGATTTTTCTTCCGTGAAAAAAACTCTTGAAAAACTTGATTTGCCTTTGATTTCGGAAGTTTCCGCTTCTGTTTTCAATTTTATTGAATCTGAACAATTTTCGGAACTGAAAACTGAAGAGTCGGAAAAAATAAAAAATAATCTTTTTGAATATTTTAAGTTTTTGCAAAATAATTCAAAAGAAGCCCTTTCGCATTTTGCAAGTTTGTGGTCTGCAAGACAATATCCGGGCGCGCTTGCTTTTATCGGCGCAAATTGCCCTGAAATTTATACACAACTTGTTTCCGCATTGGAAAACTGAAATAAAAAATAAAGATGGAAACAAAAAAGCGCATTGAAAAAATAATAAACGAATGGTTTTATTCTGAGCCTGTGCTGTTTTTGACGGTCTGCTCACATTCGCTTGTTGAAAATTCGCAGATCAGTGTTCCCATGCGTTCCGGAAAAAAGCGGATTGAATTTAATCCAGTTTTTTTTGAAAAATCTTCAGATTCTGAACTTTCCGAATATTTAAAAGTTGAACTTTACCGCATCATTTTGGAACATCCGTACAAACGCCAGCCGTTCAACGCGAACAAAGATATCCTTCTTATTGCAAGCGACGTGATCATAAATCATTTTTGCAAAGTTAATGTTGCTCTTTCCGGCGTTGAATATTTAAAAACTTTTGCAAGGCGTTTTAAAGAACTTCAAAATCCGCTTGGCAAGGAATGGGCCGGAACTGAAGAAGAAAAATTCTTTATGCGGAATTTGAACATCGACCACAAAACTGGCCGTTTTTATTCGGTTGACAACCTTTCTTTTGAAGACTGGTACAAGCGGATTTTATTCTTAATAAAACATATTTCCTGCGGTGGTGAAAATGCCGGAACGTCGGTTTTGCAGAAAAATGCGGAATTTCAATCTGATGCGGCGGATTTGTGGGAAGAAAACGAAGAGATTTCAGAAGAAATTCAAAAAAATATTCAGAAAGTTGAAGTTGAAGGGCTTTGGGGCGAAGCCGGCGGCGGATTAAAGCGGGAAATTTTATCCGGTGCGGATTTTTCAATGGATTACAGGCGCGCTCTTTCCTGCTTCCGGCAGAATATTGTTTCTTCAAAACGACTTCTTACCAGAATGAAGCCAAGCCGGCGTTTTGGTTTTAAGGCGATGGGAAGCCGCTATGAACGCAAAGCGAATGTTCTGATTGCGCTCGATGTTTCCGGTTCGATTACAGACGAAAGTTTTTCAAACTTTATAAAAGCAATAAATAATATTTTTTTCCTTGGAATTATTGAAAAAATCGACCTTATTTTTTTTGACACTAATTTAAAGTTTTCAAAACCGGTTTCAATAAAAAAGAAAATTGAACTGAAAGAAATAAAAGGTCGCGGCGGAACAAATTTTCAAATTCCGGTTGATTTCTTTTATTCAAACAGCGATTATAATGGTCTTATAATTTTTACGGATGGGCAGGGCGAACCGCCGGTCATGCGTTCCGGAAAAAATGTGCTTTGGATTTTAACAAGCCGCTTGGATTACGAAAAGTCTAAAAACTGGATTCAGGCATTGCCGGGAAACAAAGCGACTTATATGCCGTTTTAAGAGGATTTTATGAAACAAGACATTGAAAGCGATTTTTGGAAAGAAATTTTCCGTCATCTTCAGCATAGAAATATGAGCCGCATCGGTGCAGAAAGATTGACAGTTTGTGATGCGCCGAAAGAAATTGAAGAATTTAAAGTAAAACATCCGAAAATTTTATTTTCCACAGAAAATTCCGGTTCTTACGTAACTTTTGAAACAGAAATTGCGGAAAATATAAAACTAAGACTTTTTATTCAAAGTCAAATAAAAGCCAGTCTTTTGCAGAACAACGGCACGGAATGGATAAAAATTGCGGATGCAAAGTTTCCTAACAATCCTTTTCCGGAAGTTGAACTTTTGCTTGAAAACCGCAAAAAATATGAAAGCGAATTAAAAAAGCAGAAACACGAAAACTTTGCGAACGACGTAAAAACAAAAATTTCTGTGGAACTTATAAAAGCAATGCTGATGAAAAAATATTCTTCCGCATACGAAGATGTTTCTGTTGTTCTTACCGAAAAATCTTTTGATGTAAAAATTTGTAAAAAAGATGAAAAACTGGAATTCTCGCTTTCAAAAGTGAATTTTACAGATGAAATTTTAAAAAGCGCGGAAAGAAAAATATAAGATGATAAAAAATATTTGACAAAAATATTTGACAGATTTTTTTGTCTATGTTATTATGAAAAATACCTTTTGAAGTATAAACTATTTTAAAATTTTCTAAATTCATTGGGGGGGGGATGAGTAAAAAGTTTTTTATTTTGACTTTTATTGCGTCCGTTTTTTTCTTTTCTTGTTCAAATTCTGAACAGCATGCAAGCCTTTTTTTTATTATTCCTGCAAATTTTTCAAGAACAATTACAAATGGCGAATCAGATGATTTATGGAAGTTAAGAATTTCTCTGAGCGGGGAAATCAACCAGAATAAAGAAATTCATTTTTCTTTAAAAGAACCTTTTGAACAAGTTGTTTTTGAAAATTTGGAAGTTGGAAAAACTGTTACTGTTGATGTAGGCATTCTTGATGGTGAAAAATGCTTTTATAAAACAGAAAATCCACAATCAATTACACTTGAAAGCGGTGATAATTTTGTAAATATAAAATTAATTCGCGAAACATCTTCTGCTAAAATTGATGTTTCTGATGCAATTCAATTGATTTTTAACAATAAAAATAACCAAACTTCTACAGAAATACTAATTCCTTATACAATTGAATCTAAAGTTGTGCTGAATACAGCTGATATGTTTGAATCATATCAATGGTATTTAAATGGACAATTGATGGAATGTTCAGAGAAAGAATTCAATTTTATTCCGGCAGAAAATGATTATATCGAAATTGATAATTCGAATACTTTGAGATGTGTTTTTACTGATGAAACAGATATTTATTTTTCAGAAACAGAATTCAAGGTGGAAATTCAATAGATCGTATTGAATTGAAAATGTTTTTCGCAAAATGGGATTTTTTTTATTTCCCATTAAAAGTTGAGGTTGATATTATGAAAAAGTTAAAATTTATTTTGGAATTATTAGGACTTTCTGTGCTGATGATGTTTTCATCTTGCAATAATTTAGAACTGTCAGAATTTAAAAATGATGTTCAAAATTCAAGTGAAAAAGGTTATACATCTTTTGTTATCAGTACCGGTTCTGCACGTTTTATTGCCGCTGATAATTATGATATTTCAGAAGTTACATCTTGGACTTTATCCTATATTGATGAGTCAGTTGAAGGTGCAGAAAAAAAATCTATTACATGGACAGTGGATTCTGAAGAAACTGAATCCAGTTCAGCTTATATAACAAAAGAAAATGGAAGCCTAAAAGTTAATAAATTTCCTGTTGGCACTTATACTTTTGAATTGAAAGGAACTTACACAGATAATAAAGAACATACTTTATATGGAATAAAATCTGGAGTAGAAATTGTTGAAGATTCATCTAAGAATTCAATTTCTATTATGGTCGGTTCAAAAAAGACTGCGGATGGAACCGGAAACTTAAGTTTGATTTTTGAAAATTTAAAATTAGATTCATCGGAAGACAATTTTTCAGATGTTGCTGTTTCTCTTTTTAATATTTTCACAAAAGAAAAAATAGAGCTTACAAAAGATACGGATTATACAATTGAAAATGCCACAGTAACAATAACTAAAAATGATATCCTGTCTGGTTTGTATCAAATAAGTTTTTCATATCCGGGACTAAAAGTTATCATAGAAGATGGAAATGATTTTATTGAAGTTGCAGATGGTTTAACAACAACAGGAAACGGCTCCCTTATTTGCCGTACAGAAAAAAAATATTATGCAACAAACAAAGAGTCTTCTTATAACGGACTTTCTGCATTATCAAGAAAAAATCTTACAACGTTATTAAAAGATATTTCAGAAACAGAAACTAAAGAAAGCGAAATTAATATTTATATGGAAGAAACTCCGGAAATTGATATAGGCACAATTAATGCTTTAAAAAAACTGACTGATAAAATGATTTCCATTTATAAAGGTTCAGAAGCCGAAGAATCAGTTTTAACAGTTCTGGATAAAGATATTAGTATTTCCGGAGAAGTAATTCTTGCCTCATCTGGTGAAAATGAAACTTTGGAGGTTGCTTCAATTACTGTTGGTAATTCTCCGTATACAATTACTTTAAAGAATGGTGCTTGTTTATCTAATTTAGATGAAAATATTTCAGAAGATTTTACTGGGAAGCTTACAATCAATACAACAGATTCAACCGGAAAAGATAATTTTTCTGCATATATATCTAATCCATTTATAATTGCAAAATCTGATATTTCTAAAAATTTAGAGTTACCAGAAAAAGTCCAAAATTATATTATTTTTTATGACTATAAAGAAACGGAAAAGACATATTCATATTATTTAAAACCATCTAGTATTTCAGGACTTAATATAAGTTCTTCTACTGATGCAAAAATTTCTGCCGTTTTTGCAAATGATGGCAATCAAACTTATTCTTCTGGTGCAGAAATTCCTTATATCGATGACAGTTTGAAATTTTCGCTTACAGAAATTGAAAATGTTACAGTAGTTGGTTGGTATTTGAATCAAAATCTGTTTGCTGAAAACGACAGTTTTAATCCTTATAAAAATGGTAATTTAAATATAGATGATAAAAATACTGTAACTTGTTTGTTTGCAGTTAATGGCACAAATTATATAAGTCAATTTACCTTTAAATTTAGTTTGAATACAGTTGCAGTTTATAGTTCTTTGCAACGAACTTCTCAATCAAATAAAGTTTCTTATGTTACGGATTATAAAAGTTCAACTGGAAAACCTGAAGATATAATCAGCGAAAAACCATTGGCTTATTGTTTTGATGAAAATTCTGATTTGTATATGATTTGTAATGATGAAAATAACAATCCGAATTTGTATAAATATTCAAGACAAGTTTCTGCTGCTGGTTATGATATAGTCAAAAATAGCTCGCTCATGAATTTTTCTGAAACTATAACAACTGAGATTAAAGATATTACTTATGATGTAAGCAGTAAATGTTTTTATATTTTAGCATCAGATGATCAGACAGCAACCGCTTCTGCATTTTCTGCAACTGAAGAGAATGTCATTTATACAGTAGAAATTCCGACTATAATTGGTCAAGATTCCTATATATTTAATCAAATTGCAGTTTATGAAAATAATGTTTATG
>CAYXDA010000109.1:0-6889 GCA_964463615.1 uncultured Treponema sp. | reverse complement strand
TCTAAGAGCAGAACTAAGCCTTGGGGAACAGCGCATGCGATTCTTTGCGCGGAAAAGTCTGTGAACGAGCCGTTTGCTGTAATCAATTCTGATGATTATTATGGCAGAGCCGCTTTTGAAACTCTTGGCAAGCATCTTTCTTCTATAAATAATGATTCTACAGAGCATGCGATGGTCGGTTATGTTCTTGAAAACACTATGAGCAGGAACGGTTCTGTAAGCCGTGGTGTTTGCACTGTAAAAGATGGAAATCTTGTTTCTATTGTTGAAAATTTAAAAATATATTTTGAAGACGGAAAAGTTGTTTCTGATTTTGGCGACCATAAAGATGTTCTTACCGGAAAAGAAACTGTAAGTATGAATCTTTTTGGATTTAGTCCGAAAGCGTTTGAAGAATTCAACGCTTATTGGGAAAACTTTATAAAGCTGAATGTGGCTGCGGAAAAGACGGAAGCGCTTTTGCCGGTTGTTGCAAGCGATATAATAAAAGATAAGAAGGGAAGTGTAAAAGTTTATACTTCTGAAGAAAGCTGGTTCGGAATGACTTATCCGGAAGACCGTGAAAATGTAAAAGCCGAAATTGCAAAAAAGATTTCCGAAGGATATTATCCTGAAGTTTTGTGGGAAAAATAGTTTTTTTTGCTGTTCTTGCGGCATTATTGCAAATAATTATAAGATTGCTGCGTTGCCGTACAACTTAAAAATATGAAATACAAAAGGCTGTTTTGAAGTACGAACAGCCTTTTGTGTTTATTTTTCATTCCTCTTTTGCAGTTTTTCTTGTTTTGCGCTAATCTTTAATTATGTTGACTCTTTCATGGAACGATTTGATAAAAAACGGTTTGTGCAAAAATGTTGATTTAAAAAACGGTTCTGCGGTTACAGTCGGTTCTTTTGACGGGCCGCACCGTGGTCATTTTGCGATTTTTAAGGAAATTTTTGAATATTCAAAAAAGCACGGAACAAAAAACGGAATTGTAACTTTTGAAAGACCTGTTTCTGCGCTGAAAGAAGGGGAAAGTTATAAGGGCGATATTTCCACTTTGAAAGAGCGGCTTAAAATTTTTGGCGGTTTGGGTTTTGATTTTGCGGTTGTAATTCATTTTGATGAAAATTTTAAAAATCTTAGCGGACAGGATTTTTTTTCAGTTTTAAAAGAAAAATTGAACTTAAAATTCATTGCGGAAGGAAAAGATTTTCGTTGTGGCCATAACGGTGCGTTCGGCAAGGAAGAAATAGAAGCTTTCTGCGCGCAGAACGGAATCGATTCTGTTTTTGTGGAACTTGTAAAGGATGGCGGAAAACGCATAAGCAGCACGATGATTAGGGAACTTCTGCAAAAAAAAGATTTGGATGAAGCGAAGAGGCTTTTGGGGATTAGGAAATAGGAATTGTTGCGCATTTTTTTGTGTTGTTTTAACCGCTTGAAAAACTTTATTTTATTTTATAAACTAGATAAGTTATCAGTTACGGAAATTTTGAGATTTTTTCTCTTGATACTCCAGAAATGACCGTCAAAATTTTCGCGGATGATACAGATTAATTTTTTAGGAGTAAGTCAATGGCACTTGCAAAAGAAACAACACAGGCTGTAATTTCTAAATACGGCGCAAAAGAAGGTGACACAGGAAACGTAAAGGTTCAGATTGCTCTTCTTACAGAAAGAGTAAAGCAGCTTACGGATCACACAAAAAGATTTCCGAAAGATGCTGGAGCAAAGCGAGCCCTTCTTAAAGTTGTTGGACAGCGCAGAAAAATGCTTCGTTACTATGAACGCACAAATCTTGAGGGTTACCGTTCATTCATTAAGGAACTTGGACTTAGAAAGTAGTTTTTGTTCTTAAGTTAAAGCCTGTTGCCATTCATCGTGGTGGCGCAGGCTTTTTTATTTAAAGTCACGGTGCATCGCAAGGGAAGTTGAATAAATCATATCTTATGAAGTTCAATTTTGTGGTGGTTGAGGTTCTCGAAACCACATAGAACCGATTTTATTTGGTCATTTCGACAGGCTCAATGACCGCAAATTGTGAACTTCTATAAGTTGATAACATTTTTTGCGCGATGTAAAAGAAAGAATACGACATAAGGAAAGGAAAAAAATGTCAGAAGTAACAAGAGTAACTTACAAACTCGGAGATGCCGATCTCATCCTTGAATCAGGAAAAATCGGAAAACAGGCTAATGGCTGTGTTTATGCTCAGTGGGGCGGTGCGGCTATTATTGCTACAATCTGTGCTTCAAGCTCAGTAACAGAAGGTCAGGATTTTGTTCCTGTAACTGTTGAATACAATGAAAAATTCTATGCTGCGGGAAAAATTCCCGGCGGTTTTGTAAAACGAGAAGGACGTCCTAAGGATAAGGAAATCTTGGTCAGCCGACTTATTGACCGACCGATGCGTCCGCTTTTTGAGCCGTCTTTTGGTCATGAACTTCAGATTGTTCCGACTTGCGTTTCTGCGGACGGAATTCATACTCAGGATATTTTGGCTGTAATTGCGGCTTCTGCTGCGACTTGCATTTCTGATATTCCGTTCCACGGACCTGTTGCGGCTTGCCGAGTAGGATTTGTGAATGGAAAATATGTAATCAATCCTACTTTTAAAGAAATTGAAGAAGCCGATATGGAAATTGTTGTTGCCGGAACAAAAGACGGTTTTACAATGGTTGAAGGCGGCGCAAATGAAGTTTCTGAAGATGTTATGCTCGGCGCCTTGGCTGAAGCAGAAAAGTTCATCAAGGAAATGTGTAAACTTCAGGAAGAATTGGTTGCAAAATGCGGAAAGGAAAAACTTCCTTTGAATCCTCTTGATGTGACTTTGGCAAATGCGGAAGCGATTGAAGCGGAAGCAACTCCGCTTTTGAAAAAGGCTTGTTTCCAGGACGGAAAAATGAACCGCGGAAAGGCTATAAGCGAAGTTATTAAAACTGTTGGAGCAAATTACGCAGAACAGCTTGAAGATCCTGTTCAGGCGAAACTTTTTGCAAATTTGATGGACGACATTCAGTACAAATTGCTTAGAAAATCTATTCTTGATGACGGAGTTCGTATTGATGGACGAAAAACTGACGAAATCCGCCCGATTTCTTGCGAGATAAACGTTCTTCCGATGCCTCATGGTTCTGCTTTGTTCACACGCGGCGAAACTCAGTCTTTGGCTGTCTGCACTTTGGGAACTGCAATGGATGAGCAGAGTTACGACGATATTGACGGGAACAGAAGCGAACATTTTATTTTGCATTACAACTTCCCTCCATATTCTGTTGGTGAAACTGGAAAGCTTACAACCGGCCGACGCGAAATTGGTCACGGAAACTTGGCGCGCCGCTCTTTGGCTGCGATGGTTCCAAGCCGCGAGGAATTCCCTTATACAATCCGCGTAGTTTCTGAAATTATGGAAAGTAACGGCTCTTCTTCGCAGGCTTCTACATGCGGCGGTTGTCTTGCAATGCTTGCGGCTGGTGTTCCGATGAAGAAAATGGTTGCCGGAATTGCAATGGGACTTATCACAGAACCGGAAGGCGATAATCCTTACGGAAAATATAAGATTCTTTCTGATATTCTTGGTGAAGAAGATCATCTTGGTGATATGGACTTTAAAGTTGCCGGAACAAAAGACGGAATTACTGGTTTCCAGATGGACATCAAGATTGCGGGCGTTACGACAGAAATTATGAAGAACGCTTTGGAACAGGCTAGAAAAGGTCGTCTTCACATTCTTTCTATCATGGAAAAATGTATTGACAAGCCGGCTCCTCTTTGTCCTCGTGCTCCTCAGATTATAACAATGAAGATTCCTGTTGATAAAATCGGCGCTTTGATTGGTCCTGGCGGAAAGAATGTTAAGGCATTGTGCTCTCAGTATGATGTTACAATCAACACTGATGACGACGGAACTGTTACAATCTACGGAAAGAACGGTGAAGCTGCGCAGAAGGCAAAAAAAGCTGTTAAAGGTATTACTGAAGATCCGGAAGTTGGCGCAATTTATCAGGGAACTGTAAAGCGCATCATGGATTTTGGCGCGTTCGTTGAAATTCTTCCTGGAAAAGAAGGTCTTTGCCACATTTCAAAGCTTTCTAAGCAGCGTGTAGAAAAAGTAAGCGACGTTCTTAAAGAAGGTCAGGTTATTCCTGTAAAACTTCTTGAAGTTGACAAAATGGGCCGCTTGAACCTTTCTTACATTGATGCTTTGGAAGAACAGAATAAATAAATAATTTTCCGCAAAACTTGCGGGAGTAAAAAAGACGCGCTTTTAAAGTGCGTCTTTTTTTTTATTTGCTTTTACATTAAACTTTTCTTATGCTTTTTATTTTTGATATGGGCGGTGTTGTTACGACCAATGCGGACAACATTTTTGATGAAGTTTGCAGTCGTTTGAAAATTTCCAAAGAAAAATTTCTTTCGCTGATGGGTTGGAATACTCGGGAAAATCTTTTTTTGGAGCTGGATAATGGTACTGTTTCTGTAAAAGAATGGTGGAAAATTTTTGAAAAACGTTCCGGAATAAAGGTTTCCTGCGACTGGTTCAGGCTTCTTTTTCATCCGGTTATGAACGAAGAAACTAAAAAGATTGTATGCGAGTTAAAATCCAAGGGACACAGAGTTGTTTGCGGAACGAATACAATAGAAAGTCATTATGACAATCATTGCGCGCGCGGTGATTATTCGATTTTTGATACAACTTATGCTTCTGTTCATATGGGTGTAAGTAAACCGGATTCTGATTTTTGGAAGTTGATTTTGGATTGCGAGCATGAAACGGCGGAAAACGCTTTTTTTACTGATGACAAGCAGGAAAATTGCGATGCGGCGTCGGCGCTTGGCATAAAGACTTATTGCTTTAAAAATGCAGAAGAATTGCGGAAAAAACTTTCTGAATTTGGCGTTTTTTAAGATGAGATTTTGACTTGCAAAGTTGAAATGTGGGGCGTTGCGGGGCTGGTTGCGGCTGCTTTTTTTTGCCCCGCTGGGTGGGTAGACGAAAACTGAAGGTGGTTGAGGCTCTCGAAACCCCGAAGTTTGAGGCGTAGGGCGGGGCTCCGCCCTTAAAAGTATAATCTGGAGAAAAAATGGAAACTGCTTTGTATTTGATTCCTGTAACTTTGGGCGAAACTGAATATTCTAAAGTTATTCCTTCGTATAATATTGAAATTATCAAAAAAATCCGTTTTTTTGTTGCGGAAAACGTAAAATCTGCAAAGCGTTTTTTGGCTAAGATTGAAGGAAGCCACGTTGATGACGGTGAATTTGTTGAGCTTAGCGAACATACTGATGTTAAAAATATTTTGCATTATCTTGATCCTCTGAAAAAAGGTGAAAGCGTAGGCGTTATAAGTGAGGCTGGATGCCCTGCTGTAGCGGATCCGGGCGCGGACATTGTTGCTTTGGCGCAAAGCCGCAATTTTAAGGTTGTTCCGCTGGTCGGTCCGAATTCTATGATTTTGGCGCTTATGGCAAGCGGATTCAGCGGTCAGAGTTTTGCTTTTAACGGTTATCTTCCTGTAAAAACGAATGAGCGTTCGGCTAAAATTAAGAATTTGGAAAACCGCGCTTATAAGGAAAATCAGACGCAGCTTTTTATAGAAACACCGTACAGAAACGCGCAACTTTTTGATTCGATTTTAAAATCTTGCCGCCAGGAAACAAAACTTTGCATTGCTGCCGGAATTACAACAGAGGCGGAATTTATAAAAACAAAAACAGTTGCTGAATGGAAAAAAATCGGACTGCCGGAATTAAAAAAAGTACCGGCAATTTTTGCGTTGTATAAATAAATGTAAAATTTTTTGAAAATAAAAAAACTGTCTTACGGACGGTTCAGGCTTTCGGATTTATATTCTAGGAGATTTTTTATGGACAAATCTTATCTTTTTTTTGATATTGAATGTGCCAATTGTTTTGGCGGCGTTGGTAAAATGTGTTCGTTCGGTTATGTTCTGGTAAATGAAGACTGGGAAATTCTTGATGAGGATGATGTTGTTATGAATCCGGAAGCGGAATTTGACTGGTATTTGTTTGACCCTAAGCACGGTTGCAAACTTGCATATTCAAAAGATTATTTTAGGAGCAAACGTAATTTTGAAAGTTATTACGGCGCAATAAAAAAACTGATGGAAGCGAGCGGACGTAAAATTTTAGGTTTTTCCGTAAAAAATGATATGGGATTTTTGCAGAGCGCATGCGAGCGTTACGGTTTGCCTTCCATAAATTATGCCGCTTATGATGTCGCTTCGATTATAGATAATGCGAATAATGTAAAAAATGGAAAAGGTCTGAAAGAATGGTGCGAAAATTATAATGTAAAACTTGATGGCTTACAGTCGCACAAATCAAGTGATGACGCAAAAATGACAATGTTGCTGTTCAAGTCTTTTTGCGATGCGAATGGCGAGACTGCGGATTCTGTTATTGAAAAGAACAAAGGAATTAAGTTGAGCGTTGAAAAATTTTTGGAGCAACGTGAAATCAGCCGGCATAATAAAGAAATTATGGAAAAAATTGCCGGTCTGTACGGAAAAAAGGCAAAGGCGTTTTTAAGCCGGAAATTGAGCGGAAATTTTGCGCTTGGATTTAAGGTGAAAAATGATGTTGATTCAAGCCTGAAAATTGCAGAGTTGATTTACAAACACGGCGGAATTTTGCAGAAAGGATTAAAATCGAACGGAACTGTTATTGTTGAAGATGATTCCGGAGCGGAATTTTTAAATGGTTTTCATAACCGCGGGTTAAAAACAATGACGATTTCTGAACTTTTTGCTCTTACAAAAATGGAATAAAAAAGTTGCTGTTTTCTAACGTTCCCAGATTGTTTACTTTGCCGATTTGCAGTAAATTAATTATGTTTATAGAAAATAAATTTTTGCTATTAAATACATATATTCTTTATGG
>CAYXDA010000108.1:0-7063 GCA_964463615.1 uncultured Treponema sp. | reverse complement strand
GCTTGTTTCTGTTTCAAAAACATCAACTGCGTAAAGATAAGCGTCTTTTTTTTCGCAAGAAAACGAAAGGTCAAGTCCATTATGTTTTACGTTCTCTACAATTTTTCCGTAAATGTATGTCGCAATTCGTTCTGCGCTTGGGTTCTGGTCAAAGACGCTCATATCGTTCAGGTTTGTGTGGTCAAGCGTCTTGCAGACTTCGCGCAATGCTTTTTTTAGGAGCGAAAAATCAAGCAACATTCCGCCTTCGTTTAATTTTTCGCCGCGAACATGAGCAAAAACTTTATAATTATGCCCATGAAGATTTTCGCACTTTCCGTTGTAGTCGCGCAAAAAATGCGCCGCAGAAAAATCCGCTTCAACTCTGATTTCGTACATACATCCGCCTTTTTTTATTTTCTATTCTTCTATTTCCGGGATCCGCCGCTTTAATTCCGACATGAACTGCTCTCCTGTAATTCCTTCGCGAAGGCATGCAAAAAGACAATTATCACCAGCAACAGTTCCTAAAATTTCATCCATATTCATATTGTCAAGAGCGTTGGATACTGTATTCGCATGCCCCGGAAATGTTTTTATAACAACAATATTTCCGTTCCAGTCAATGCTTACATATCCGCGCAAAAAATCTTGAACATAAATCATTTCAGACTCTTTGCGTTCGTCATCGCCCGGAAGAGTGTATACATAACCTGTATTTCCGTCCGCAATTTTTCCGACTTTCAAGAGCTTTAAATCTCGTGAAAGAGTTGCCTGAGTAACTTCAAAGCCCTCTTTTTCAAGATATTCAAGAAGCGAATCCTGACTTTCTATCCGGTAATTTTTTATAAGTTTTCTAATCGTCTTTAAACGAGTAAGCCTTTCTTTCACAATTGCCTCAATTTATGAATATTTATGCAATATTATAAATAAATATTGCAAAAAATTTCAAAAAATTGCAAGCAGTTTTCTTTTTAATAAAAGCCTGCCTGCAGAACTAAAAATTTAAATTCTGCATAAGTTTTATTTAATCCGGCGAATTCCAAAGCATTTTCCTGATATTTCAAATCAAAATCTGAAATTCGACCTATATTTCTAAGTATTTTATACGACTCAAAGCGATTTTTTTCCAAACAAACATTTTTTTCCATGGAATCTATATAATTTTCATACATAAGAATAGATGCGTTCCTTGAATTTTCAGATGATTTTTGTTTACGTTTTACCTTGTTTTTTTCAAGTTCCAGAATTTTATTCTTAATAAAAAACTGTTTCTGCGCGTCCGCACTGAATAAATCCGGAAAACACGGAATCTTCAAAGAAATATCAAAATTCCAGCTGGAATTACTAAAATCTGAAAAATCATTTTCAAAATATCCGCTTGTAAAAGTAAATCCGCATGTAAAATAAGGAACAGATGATTTAGCGCTTTCCGCATTCTTCAGCTGCTGATTTTCAATTCTAAGAATTTCAAGTTCATCCGCTCCATAAAAGTCTTTCGTCTTATCAAAAAAGGACTTCCAAAAATCAATAAAATCTTTAAAAGAAGTATATTTTGTATTTTCCGCTCCGATTTCATAAATAGATTTTTCCGCGTAAATAAGCTGAACTTTACAATCAGACTGTTCGTAAAAAAGTTCATTATAAACAGAAAGTTGTTCTTCAAACTGAATGCTTGTAATTTTTCCGGCGGCAAACATTCTTTCATAATTATTGACAAGTTGCGAAAGCAGAGCAAGTTTTTTTTCGTTCAATTCAACCAATTCTTTATAATACAAATAATTGCCAATACAAAAAATATAATTTTCCATTCCGTTGCAAATAGAAGTTTTGTATTCCAAAAGTATTTCCTTTTTTTTGCTTGAATAATAACCGCGCGCAAAACTGTTAAAACATTTCAGAATTTCATTTCTAAAAACAACAGGAACAGAAATACTTGCAGAAGGCGCAAACTGAAAAAGCACATCAGAATTGTGTTCAAATCGCATAATGTCTGTTCTTGCATTAAAATCCGCAGAAATCATTGATGGAAGATTCAAAGAAAAGCCGACGGACGGAGTTGCGCAAATGACATCCCATCCGTCAGCTGCATTACCGCTGCAATTTCCTTCAATATTAAAATACGCTTGCGGCGCAAAAAAATATTTATAGAATTTTGCACCAAGCAATGAAAGATTACGATTAAGAATTGCCGACTGAACAAAATCAAAAGAAATGAAATCATGCTCTATTTTTTCAACAGGCTGAGTATGAGCGACATAGCAAAACAATAATGCAGTAAAAAAAAACAGAAGAGAGCGAATAAGTTTCATACAACAAAATCCATTTTCTTTAAAAGAAAGTACAAAAGCGACTGATTTTCAAGAACAATTCTTGCATTAACCGCAAAACCAGGTTTTGCGTAATAGCTGATTCCATTTTTATCTTTCAATTCCAAAGAATCCACAGACGCATAGACAATAAAAAACAAATTCCCTGATTCAGAAATTTCAGAATCAGGCTGAATAACGTTCAAGTTTCCTTCAACACCTTTAAACTCGGAGTACGGAAAAGCAGGAAAACGAATTTTTACGCGTTGACCAACTTTTAGTTTTCCCATACTTTCTGCCGGAACCCTAAGTTCTATCCTGCTGTTGTTTTCCGAAACTGGCACAATATTCAAAACTTGCTGATCCGCAAAAATATAATCACCTACATTCAACGAAGACTTTTCCTGAACAAATCCATCTACAGGAGAAACCAGAAGAAGGTTTTCCATTGCTTCATTTACCTGGGCCATTTGTCTTTGCAAATCTTCTTTTTCCAGCCTAAGAGCATCCATTTCTTGTTTTACAGAACTATAAAAATCCGCACAGAAACGCTCATATTCCATAACAGCAAGCGAATGTTCATATCTTTTGTTTTCAATTTCACTTTCTGTTGTAAAACATTCCGGCAGAGCAAGTTCCTCTTTCAGCAATTTTTCTGTTCTTTCAATTTTTGCGGCAAGAACTTTCCTATCTGCTGAAAAAGCAGCATAACGAGCGCGGATAGTAGCGTTTTCAACATGAATAAAATCAGCATTGTTCAAAAAACCTTCGGACAAAACACTTAATCCCAACAACGAGCCACAAGTTTCATCAAGCTGCAAGTCAACAGATTTTTTCTGCGCAGCAAGCCCATCTCCTTTCAGCAAGAGAAGTCTATCGCCTGCGTGTACAAAATCACCAGGTTTATAAAAAAGACTTTCAATCTCTCCGGACGTAATACTATTTATAGAAGAAACATTCATTTCCGGGCGTACTATTCCGTCCGCTTTTACAACATCATCAATTTTTCCGAAACAGACAAAACATCCCAAAGCACAGATTATCGCAAAAACAATCCATAATATTGAATGCAGATATCCCGGCTCTTTTCGGCACAGAACTTGAATCATATTTTCAAGCATATAATCCGGATAAATTACAAATCTTTTCATAATCAAACCTCTAAACTTTAAGAAACATTTTGAGCTGTCCACATCTGATAATATTTTCCATTCTTAGACAAAAGTTCTTCATGAGTTCCGCTTTCAACAATAGATCCGCTGTCAAAAACATAAATTTTGTCGCAATTTTTTACAGTAGACAAACGGTGTGCAACAATCACCATTGTACATTCAGCACAACTTTTATTGATTGTGTCCATAATTCCGCGCTCTGCAATACTGTCAAGACTTGCTGTAGCCTCATCTAAAATCATAAAACTTGGTTTTCTTAAAAGTACGCGGGCAAGTGCTATTCTTTGCCGTTCACCACCAGAAAGAGATGCGCCGCGTTCTCCTACCGTTGTTTTATAGCGGTAATCAAGACGACTTATAAAATCATGCGCCTGAGCCGCTTTTGCAGCTTGTATAACTTCAGACATTGAATACGTTCCGCTTCCCCACTGAATATTTTCTGCAACAGAACCGCTGAACAGCAAAGATTCTTGAGGTACGTAACCAACACAACTTCTATATGAATTTGTATCAACATCTGCCAAATCCATTCCGTCCACCCGAACAGCCCCATTATCTGCATTGTAAAATTTCATAAGAAGTTTAGTCATTGTTGACTTACCAGATCCGCTAGCCCCGACAAAAGCAACGTGTTCACCAGGTTTTATTTTGAAACTTACATTATTAAGCGCACTTCCGCGAGTTCCGTATGAAAAAGATACATTTTCCACGCAAATATCGCCTTTTATAGTTTCAATTTTTGCCAATTCACCCGAATTTTCAGATTCCTCAGGCATATCAAGAACTTCGCTAAGTCGGTCGGAAGCGATTATCGACTGCTGGATAGACTGCTGCAACGTAAGCAAACGCCCCAAAGGTCCAAGAAAGTAACCGGACAAAGTTACAAAGGAAATAAGCTGACCTAAAGACATTTTTCCTTTAAATATCAAAAGACTTCCTATCCAATAAACCGCTAAAGTTCCTGCACTGGAAACAAAATCCTGGAGCGCATTTTCGGTATTTGCCATAGTTCCAAGCTGAATACTTTTTTTTATGCAAGTTACAAGTTTTTCTTCAAGACGCCTTGCTGCCTCATTTTCAGAAGAAAGAGCTTTTATTGTACCTATACCATTAACACTTTCAACAAGAACACTTTCTTTTTCAGCCTCAAGAATAGACTGAAGTTTCAACCTGTTTTTGAACGGTTTTATAAAAATCCATACAATAACAGCGGAAATCAAAACCGGCAATGCCGCAACAAAAAGCAAATCCGCACCGAAAGCAAACAAAAAGATTCCGCCTACAACAAGCATACAAGAATCTATCACAACAGAGAGCGTCATACTGGAAATACTATGCCGAACTGTAGAAGTATCTCCGATTCTGGAAATAATTTCGCCGGTTTTGCGTGATGTAAAGAAATTCATGGGAAGATGAAGAATATGCTTAAAATAATCGCTCACCAACAGCAAATCAATTTTATTGCTCAAATAATTCATAAGCTGATTTCTTGAAAAATCAGTAAGAACTTGAAACAAAATTACAAAAAGATAAGCAAGCGAAGTCAGCGCAAGAGTACTTTCCAGTCCTGAATAAAGAACATCATCTATCAAAAATCTGAAATAAAAAGCAGAAGCCGCACCAAGAAAACTCAAGAGCAATCCGGCTATAAAAGATTCAATAAGACTTTTTTTATGAGGAATAAGCAAATATGAAAACCTTGCCAAAAGTCCTTTTGTTTCCTTAGTGCGTTGAAATTTCTGTTCCGGTTCAACAATAAAAAAAATGCCTGTCCATTTTTTACAAAAAGATTCCCATTTCATACGCTTTATTCCATCATCCGGATCAGCGACAATTACGACATTTCTTTTTTTTCTGTAAACAACTACATAATGGTCAAGAACATCTTTCCGAACATGGCAAATAACCGGAAAAGGCACATTGGACTCAAGTTTTTTTTCAGCGCTTATCATTCCTTTACAGGACATTCCAAGCATAGACGCGCCTTTTACAAGACCAAATCCGCTTGTTCCAAAACAATCCGTTCCGGAATAATAACGAATACGACTGATAGAAACCTGTTTTCCATAATATTTTGCAATAGACGCAAGACATGCCGCTCCGCAGTCAGTTTCATCATGTTGTTTTACAAGAACATACTTTTTCATTAATAAAAATCCTTACAAAAAATTCAAACTAACAAATACTTATCTGCCAAAAGAATATCTTTTGTAAGTTCCACAAGAACTTGTTCTACCAGAAGAACTACCGCCCGAATGTCCGGAATAACCATAAGAAACTGAGCCTCTTCCGCAATAGCTGTGTCCGCCGCCGCTTGAACCGCTGTAACCGCCATTCAACTTTAAAAGTTCCTTTTCTGTCAGCACATTGTACTGTTCATGCAATAATTTCATTCTTAACCTCCTTAATGCCAGAATGATTTTTATAAACAACCGAATCAAATGATGCGGCTTGTTTCAATTTTTCAACTTCCGCCCCTGAACCACATTCAAAATTCCACCCGGATTTATTTATTTCTTTCCAGTCTTTTTCGTTCTCCATCTGGAATGTCTGCCACGGACGCGGTTGCCCCGATTTATAAAGAATCTGCACTGTACTTTTTGCTATCCGTTCCAGTTCCATCAATGCACTGCAGGGATTCAAAACAGATTCCCAAGCCCCAGCTACAATAACCTTGTCAAAATATTCATCCTTAAACGGAAGACATTCCGGCCGAACAACAACACCGTCATCGCTTTCTTCTAAAACTGGAACAAAAACAAAACGTCCTTCAAAAACATCTTTTTCCGGCAAAAAATTACCGGTAAGAACAAGTGTCTTTTTCAAGCGCTCATTTTTTTCCATTTCATCATAAATACAAGTAAACGCAATCCGCTCATCTTCCGCTGCATAAACTTTTTCAACATCGCTGCATTTTTTATATTCTGATAAAATTTCCCGCATTTCTTTTGTATAAGTATTGTTTATATGTGAAATTTTACCTTGAGCAACAAGTCTGTAAAAATACAGATGAGCTCTAACGCAGCGTTTCCAGGTCCACATCTTTGCAGTCCGCACAGCATTTTCGCGAATAAAATCCATTTTTGGAAAATCAAGAATTGCGTTACGTATTACATTTGCCATTTCATAAGCATTTCCCGGCAATGCAAGACAGTTTCTTCCGGGTTCAGCATATTCATCCATTCCGAGTCCGCTTGTAACCAACAGCAACGCACCGGAAGCCATAGCCTCCAAACCGGTCAGACCAAACGGTTCATAGCGGCTTGGCATCACAACAATATCCGATTTTGCATAAGCTTTAAAAAGTTCGTCCCCTTCAAGAAATTCAGGACGATTAAAAAGACTTAAATCAAGATTTACATCAAGATGGCCGCGCCCATATAAATGATATTCAACATTATTGCGTTTTTTAAATTGAGGTCCCAGACGATTTACCGCATAAATAAAATCATTTACACCTTTCTGCATATTCTCAAAACGTCCGAAATAAGAAACGTGAATTTTTCCGTCAGAAGAAACTTTTTTATGAAAAAACTTTTCAGCTCTGAGCCCAAGCGGCAATACCAATGAAGATTTAAGATTATTCGAGTGCTTTTCCACGCA
>CAYXDA010000107.1:0-7116 GCA_964463615.1 uncultured Treponema sp. | reverse complement strand
GGCCAGACACAATGCGTAACAAGTTCCTGTTAGCGTCAGAACATCACAAAGTTAGGAACAGCACCCTGTAAGTTCCGTGCTCGCTGACTAGGCAGCAAGAGCAAACTGTTCTTCAGAAGAATCTTCTTCTTTTTTGTTGAAGTTTGCAGTTATTTTTTTTGTCAGCTTAAGGCGCCTTCACGCCTACGTGCAGCCAGCGGACTCTCACATCCGTCGAAACCGGTGCACCCCCAATTCTTGTTAGAATATAATACGTAAATCAAAAAAAGTCAAATTTTTATACTTGTCGAAATCGTTTATCAGTCTGAAACCTTCACAACGTAGGAAAGTACGACAATATGTTTATAAAGACTGTGTAAACTGATTTTAAATTATCGGGAATTTGAAGTTCAAACCAGCGTTTGAAAAATTCCGTGAAATTTGCAGGCGCGGAAAAATCAATGCTATAAAAAGAAAACGAATCTTAAGCAATCGCATTTCTGTACTGAATTTCGTAGTACAAGGCTCAATCCGGGGTTTCATCATTTTTTTATCCATAGTTTTCCTCCTGTATGTTATGGCAAAATCATAACTGCGCGAAGAAAACAAATCGATTCAAATTTTTCACCTGAATTGATTATTTTAACTTATCGGCACACATTTTTTGTGCTATCATTTTTTTATGCTTCTAACACAGATTGAATATTTCAAGGCGATTGTCGAGTCGCAGAGCTTTTCAAAGGCGGCGGAAATCTGCAACATCACGCAGAGCGCAATCAGCCAGCAGATAAAAGCCCTAGAGGCTGAGCTCGGCGTTCGTCTTTTTGACCGGCACAACCGCACTTTTTCAGTTACGAATGCGGGCGAAGTTTTTTACCGCAACTGCCTGATTGTCCTTTCCGACGTTGAGCGAATGAGGCTGGACACAATCCGCGAGGGGCGGCTTGATGAAGAGAACGGATTTGTCCTTAGAATCGGCTACAACGTCTGTTACGGCGGGCCTGAGTTCCAGAACGCGGTGGCTGCTTTCGCGGCGAAATATCCTGAAATCAAGATGCAGATTATAAACGGCAACCACGAGGATTTGTACGAGGCTCTAAAAAACGAGAAGGTTGACTTGATTCTAAGCGACCAGCGGCGCGCTTTTTCTGATGAATACGAAAATCTGGAACTTTGCGAAAGCAAGACTTTTGTCCAGATTGCAAAGTCGAATCCGTTTTCTACGCATGAATATCTTACGGCGGACGACTTGAAGAACATTCCGTGCGTCCTTGTGGCGGAAAAAAATCAGGAGAAGAACGAGGCTGATTTTTACAGCGACATCATCGGCTTTAAAGGCGGATTTCTGTTCGCTGAAAATATGCAGGAGGCGCGCCTTTTAGTCGCGGCGGGAAGCGGCGTTATGCCTGTCGAGGGAATACGCGCGGAAAGTTATTTTGACAGCGCGATAAATCTTGTTCCGCTCTGGCGAGGCGGCTCACAGATTTCAAGAAAATACTGCGCGTTCTGGAAGGCCGACAACTCAGGCTATTATATAGAAGAATTCGGCGACATTCTAAAATCACAGTTTGCGCTCTGAAAAATCACGTAATTTTCCTTTGGCTTAATCCATAACTAAAACTAATCAATATCATCAAAAAATTTGAATCGATTTCTTTTTTCTTCCGGTTTAAGATTCAATCATAAAACAAAACAAGATAAAAACTCTGCGATAAATGACGCGGAGTTTTAGGAGGAAAATTATGGCAAAGACACTTGTGATTTATTATTCACGCAAAGGACAGAACTATGTGAACGGCAACATCCGCTCTCTTTCTAAGGGCAACACGCAGGTTGTGGCGGAGTTCATCAAAAAGGCGGTCGGCGCGGACTTGTTTGAAGTTGAAACTGTAAAAAATTATTCCGCTGACTACATGGCCTGCACCGACGAGGCAAAGCAGGAGCTCCGCGAGAACGCGCGTCCGGAGCTGAAAAAATATCTTTCTGACATTTCTGCATACGACAACATTGTTGTGGCGGGCCCGTGCTGGTGGGGAACTTATCCATGCGCCATTTTCAGCCAGCTTGAAAGGCTCGATTTTTCAGGAAAGAAAGTTTTCCCAGTCATGACGCACGAGGGAAGCGGACTTGCAGGCTCAGCGGCGGCCTTGAAAAAATACTGCAAGGGCGCGTCTGTGGGCGAAGGGCTCGCTGTACACGGAGCCGACGCTCAGAGTTCTGAAAAAGCCGTTGAATCATGGGCAAAGAGAAACCTTGCATAACTAAAAGTCATAGTGAGCAAAAGAAAGTTCTATTTTAATGTTTTTCCTCGCTTTGATATTATTTTCTTAAATCACAGGACTCAGAACTTAATGCAAAAAAAAGCATTGCCCGCAATAAAAAGAAAATATTTGAAAATGCGTGCGTCCGCTTTTATATTAAGATATGAAGAACCTTGAAAATATTGGAGGCAAAATAAACATGAAAATCATCTGCTATATGTACCAGAGCATTGACGGAAGAATCGACTGCGCCATGACCGAGAAAATCGACCCGGAATCCAAAAGCTACTACGAGCATCTTGAAAGTTTCGGAGCTTTCTCGCAGATAAACGGAAAGACAACAAACGCAATGCACTACGCGCAAAATGGCGTTTTCATGACAGAGAACTACAAGCCGTGCGGAAAGACTTTCTACAAGGCGAAGGACGCTGACGGCTACCAGATTTGCATGGACAGCCACGGAACTCTTCTGTGGGATTCAGACGAGGCCGCCGGAAAGCCGCTTCTTGTCGTAACAAGCGAGAAGGCGAGCACGGAATATCTTGAATACTTAAAGTCAAAGGGAATTTCGTACATCGCATGCGGAGAAGAAAAAACTGACTTAAAGGAAACCGTCGCCGTTCTTGAAAAGGAATTCGACGTAAAGCTCGCGGTTATAACAGGCGGCGGACACATAAACGGCTCGTTCCTCGACGCAGGCCTGATTGACGAAGTTGAAATCATGGTCGGACCTGGAATCGACGGAAGGGAAGGCTGGACCGCAAGCTTTGACGGACGCGCTCAGGACAGGAATCCTGTTCTTCTTGACTTGACCGATGTTGAGAAGCTTGAGAAAGGCACAGTTCTTTTAAAATACAAGGTTAGAAAATAGAATCTTAACGCGGAGGAAAATTATGGCAAATAAAATCGTGCAGACAGCAGGACGCACAGCTCTTGGAACTTTCGCTCCGGAG
This sequence comes from uncultured Treponema sp., assembly GCA_964463615.1. Classification (GTDB taxonomy): domain Bacteria; phylum Spirochaetota; class Spirochaetia; order Treponematales; family Treponemataceae; genus Treponema_D. The sequence continues at coordinate 3,923 of CAYXDA010000107.1, read as the reverse complement.
TTCGCGCATTTTAACGACGACGTTCTTTTCGGCGAGAACTGGAACAACACCGACCTCAGCGTAAAGACAAGGTGCATAATCACAGTCGTCGCGCTTATGTCGCAGGGAATCACGGATTCGTCATTAAAGGCCCACCTTGAGAACGCGAAGAAAAACGGCGTTACGCAAAGGGAAATCGCAGCGGTCATAACACATGCGGCCTTCTACGCGGGCTGGCCAAAAGCCTGGGCGGCATTCCGCCTTGCAAAGGAAATCTGGACGGAGAATGACACATCTTCCTCATCTGAAGAGCACGGCGGATTTTTCGGGCTTGGAAAACCGAACGATGCCTACGCGAAATATTTTATCGGGCAGTCGTACTTGAATCCGCTCACAAAGCCGGGCGAGCCGATTGCAATATCGAACGTCACTTTTGAACCGGGCTGCCGCAACAACTGGCACATCCACCACGTCACAAAAGGCGGCGGACAGATTCTAATCTGCGTTTCAGGCGAGGGCTGGTACCAGGAATGTGGAAAGGAAGCGCAGAGCCTAAAGCCAGGCGACATCGTAGAGATTCCGGCGAACGTTAAGCACTGGCACGGAGCAAAGAAAGACAGCTGGTTCAGCCACCTAGCTTTCGGAGTTCCCGGCGAGAACTGTTCGAATGAGTGGCTTGAAAAGGTGAGCGACGAGGAATATTCAAAGCTGTAAAGAACTTTTATTCACTAGATTAATGCGAAGTGAAAAACGAAATGCCATGTTAAGTTTTACATTCTCGCTCAATTCTTAAAGATATTTTTTGCAGTAAGACACGAAAAAATAAACCGTGATAAAAAAAATCAGACCGTTGTAATAGAAAAAGCGCTCGCTTATGCAGTTGTCGGAAAAAAAACTTGCCAATTTCTTTTAGCGGAACTTTTAGTCCGGCAGTAAAAGCGATGGCAACGCTAAGGACGGAAAGAAGCTATATATCTGCTGAAATCTGGCAAACCGCAAAAAAATACATGCTTACAATGAAAATTCAATACTACGTCATGTTGACCGAAACGAAACATGACGCAGCAGAGTTTTCCCGAATCCGCTTTAGAATGACGGCTTTAGAAAATACTCGGGCAATCAGTTTTTTCTACACATTCCTCTTTACAAAAGTAAATCTTTTTATCAGCCGCTTTAGTTTTGGCTCAGGCGTAAAAAGAATATGCACATCGTCAATGTCGCGTGACGTTACTTCCTCACGGCTTTCCCTGCCTTTTCCGCTGAACGCGAGCTTAAAAATGCCGAGGTCGTCGAGCTTCACTTTGTCTCCCATCTCGATATGAGATACTATCTTTGAAGAAAGTGCGGCAAGAACCGCTTTCACATCGATTTCCGTGAGTGTTGTGGCGTGCGATATTTCTTCGCAGAGCATTTCCGTTGTGACCATTTCCATGTAGCAAGGCGTCGGATAATATTTTGCCTTTGCCTCCATGTCGCGCGGATTAAGCCTTCTTCTGATTCTGTACGGTGTTTTCATTTTTTTTCCTTTAAGTTCCTATAAAATTCCACTGAAAAATCGATTCTAACTCAGTGAGTTTTCAAAAAAGTATATAGATATTTTTGAAAAAGTATCAAGATAAATTTTGAAAAGTATCTTGATGTTTTTAGAAAAGTACCAAGTTACTTTTTTGAATTCTGACTTGGTTATGGCTAAAAAAACTAAGGATTTTATGTGGATATTCACCGAAAAGCGGACAATGCAAAGCAATCTTTTTTACTGGGAGCGAAAAAAATTTGGGCTCAAACGGATAAATCTACAACAGTAGAAATTGTTTATCAGTTTGAAACAATACAGTGGACGTCAACAAGCAAAGATCTACAACAGTAGAAATTGTTTATCAGTTTGAAACACGAACAGTAATGAACCAACAAATCCATCTACAACAGTAGAAATTGTTTATCAGTTTGAAACTCCTTTTTTATAAGACATTTTTTATATCTACAACAGTAGAAATTGTTTATCAGTTTGAAACTTTTTAGAATGCTATTGACACTGTTAAATCTACAACAGTAGAAATTGTTTATCAGTTTGAAACATTTTATAATGTGTTGTTAACAGATGTATCTACAACAGTAGAAATTGTTTATCAGTTTGAAACTATCATTTCATCACTTCCGTATCCGCATCTACAACAGTAGAAATTGTTTATCAGTTTGAAACTATCATTTCATCACTTCCGTATCCGCATCTACAACAGTAGAAATTGTTTATCAGTTTGAAACATAATCAAAACCTTTTGACAAATCAATCTACAACAGTAGAAATTGTTTATCAGTTTGAAACAATCATTCGGATACAAAGACTCGTAATATCTACAACAGTAGAAATTGTTTATCAGTTTGAAACAAACTTGATAATATTTTGTCGTATTCATCTACAACAGTAGAAATTGTTTATCAGTTTGAAACTTTCAACTACACCGCGTTTATGCTGTGATCTACAACAGTAGAAATTGTTTATCAGTTTGAAACTTGACGTCCACTGTATTCAGATAAATATCTACAACAGTAGAAATTGTTTATCAGTTTGAAACGACGAATTAATAGACACATCTCCTTATCTACAACAGTAGAAATTGTTTATCAGTTTGAAACAGATATTTAGATGATATTACTGTATCTTATCTACAACAGTAGAAATTGTTTATCAGTTTGAAACTATAAGAGTGGGAAAAACGCTTTTTAATCTACAACAGTAGAAATTGTTTATCAGTTTGAAACGATTAAATCTGCTAATGGTGCCGTCGAATCTACAACAGTAGAAATTGTTTATCAGTTTGAAACAATACTTTCTTGATTTTCCGCATTTAATCTACAACAGTAGAAATTGTTTATCAGTTTGAAACGTTTTAAAAGAAGTTTGCGCTACATAGATCTACAACAGTAGAAATTGTTTATCAGTTTGAAACCCTTGTTTCTCTTGACCGTGTTTTTAAATCTACAACAGTAGAAATTGTTTATCAGTTTGAAACAAATGCGCTTTCTTTGGATTGATACAATCTACAACAGTAGAAATTGTTTATCAGTTTGAAACTTCTCACGAAACTTATGAGGCAATTTTATCTACAACAGTAGAAATTGTTTATCAGTTTGAAACTCGAGGGGAGCAAGGCTCATCATCAAATCTACAACAGTAGAAATTGTTTATCAGTTTGAAACAGTCAAAGTCAGGAAAATCATACAAGGATCTACAACAGTAGAAATTGTTTATCAGTTTGAAACCCTAATCGTGTCATTCTCTCGTTCGGTAATCTACAACAGTAGAAATTGTTTATCAGTTTGAAACGAATATAAGATAGTCGGACGTAGAGATATCTACAACAGTAGAAATTGTTTATCAGTTTGAAACAAGCTCAAAAAACGGCTACTCAACTCATCTACAACAGTAGAAATTGTTTATCAGTTTGAAACATTCTGAACGCATCGCACAGACCTACCATCTACAACAGTAGAAATTGTTTATCAGTTTGAAACTGCAGAAGATGAAATCATCGGAATTGAATCTACAACAGTAGAAATTGTTTATCAGTTTGAAACAATAGCCTTGCCGCGTATCTAATACGATCTACAACAGTAGAAATTGTTTATCAGTTTGAAACCGCTCATGGCTTCATACCAGCCTTTTGATCTACAACAGTAGAAATTGTTTATCAGTTTGAAACATCGGATTAGACGCTAACTTTAATATATCTACAACAGTAGAAATTGTTTATCAGTTTGAAACTAGTGATTGCTAAACCTGATAACTAAATCTACAACAGTAGAAATTGTTTATCAGTTTGAAACTGTACGCGCTTGGCCGAGAAATCGCCTATCTACAACAGTAGAAATTGTTTATCAGTTTGAAACTCTTCGGAATGTACAACAGTACTGTTCTTTACTGTATTTTGCATTTAATGCGGTCA
>CAYXDA010000106.1:5996-7204 GCA_964463615.1 uncultured Treponema sp. | reverse complement strand
GCATACAAGGCAAATTTTCTCCGAAGGCGGCGCTCTTATGCTATTGCATTAGAGCGGATTGACTAATCCGCTCTAATTTCGAAAACTCGCTGACGCTCGTTTTCGAAATTACAAATCAAGAGATATTTATGGATTTTTCCACATTAAAAAACATTATTGCAAAACACAAGCAAGAAAAATATTCTTTTATAAAATCCGCAAATCCTGAAAACGATTTAATCTTAAAAACCGATTTATTTCTAAATCCAATAACAATAAACGAACTGGAAGAAACTCTGAACTCTAAAGAGAAAAATTTAAACTTTTGGGCGATTTACTTAATTTTCACGGACAAGGATTTTAAATACGATGAAATAAAATCTTCTTACGAAAACGCAAAAAATCAAAACTTCAAAATGTCGCGAATGCCGACTAAAAACAATATAAACAACTTTGAAAAGTCAGACAAAAAATACCTGTATGTTGGAAGCAGTCAGAATTTAATAAAACGCTTAAAAGAGCATCTTGAAAAACCTGAATCAACGTATTCGCTTCACTTAAAGGCATGGTTTCCTAGCGACAAAAAAATTTCAATTCAGATTATAGAGATAAAAAACAAAAATCAAGAAATTATGCAGCTTTATGAAGATTTTCTTTGGGAAGAATTTAAGCCTTTGTTCGGAAAACAAGGCAAAAAATAAATTTTCATTTTTCATAAACAAAGGAGGCAAAAATGAAAAAAAATATCTTCTGCATAGTTTCTATGCTGATGATTGGTCTTTCGTTTGCAAGCTGCAAAGGAAAAAACAAACCTAGAATTCCTGCAAACCCTGCAAGCGATTTTGAGTACGATTTAACTTCAACCGGTGAAGGAATTGTCATTTTTTCTTATCTAGGCTCTGACACAAAAATCAGAATTCCAGACACGATAGAAGACTTTCCCGTTGTAGAAATTGCAAATGGAGCGTTTTATTATAAAGACGTTTGGAAACATGAATATGACAACAAGTTTGAATACATCTATGTTCCAGAATTGCTTTCACATTAGGTGTGATTGGATTCCTTACAAGATTTATTTTATAGGAGAAAATTATGAAAAAATTTTTAACTTTAATTTCGGTGTTTATAGTTGTTTTTATTAGTTGTCAAACAGATATTAGTTCTGATGACTATAATAACTTAATGGCTGAAAAAGAGAGAATTGAAAAAGAATCTGCTGAGAAAGATAA
>CAYXDA010000106.1:0-5896 GCA_964463615.1 uncultured Treponema sp. | reverse complement strand
CTGAGAAAGATAACAGAATCAGTGAGCTTGAAGCTGAAAACAAGTCTTTGACAGAAGATAAAAACAGTCTTTCAACATCCAATTCTGATATGCAAACTACTATTGATGATTTAAATGCAAAATATGCTGCTCTTGAAGAAAAATATAAAACTGTAGTTAAGCAATACGCTATATCAACAATTGAAAGAGCAAACGAAGCAACTGAGCTTGCTAATCTAAAAGTGAAATTAAATGAAATACAGGATCTTATTGATAATATTCAGATGGAACTTAACAAACAAGATATTTTAAGCTTAAAAGAAAGAGAAGAAGCTTTAAATAAAAGTTGGAATACTATAAATGAGTTGCTTACAGCAATTGAGTATAAAATAAACAATTAAGAGAAATTATGGAAAAATTCAATTTAAGAGCAGTCGCACAGTAACAATTGTTGGTCGCGATGCATTTTGCAGCCGTAATGTAAAACTTGAAAACGGCCAAAACTACCTTTATGGAGTTTCTGGTCTTGATATTGATATTTCAAAACTGGAATTCATTGGAGGCGGTGCATTTATGAACGTAAAATTCATAAACACTGACATTTTGATTTCTAAAAATTTGCAAGATGAATGCCTTGTAATATCAAATGATGATTTAGAAGAAGAATTATTAAATGAAAATATAAGCAATCTATACGATGGGGTAATTCCTAGTTTGGTATTAAAAAAGCTGAATATTTTTGAAGAAGCCCATAAGAAAATAGTAGATTGGGCAAAATCCTTTAATGATGATTATGATGGAAATCATTACATTCAATATGGTGCGGGACAATTTTCAGGTTCAAATATTACATCTGTAACTTTTGAAGATGGAACAGAAAAAATATCAGGAAATATGTTTTATCGATGCCCAGAACTTGTGACTGTTTCTATTCCTGCAAGTATAAAAGGATTCACTTACAACATAGATAGATACGGAAGTATGGAAGCAAGGGCAGTAGAGGCATTTGCAAATTGCAAAAACCTTGAAAATGTAAATTTTGCAGAAGGCATTCAGATTGAATATCCGCAGATAGATGATTATACATCGTGGCTTACTGGAGAAACAACAACTTATTATCAGCCTGTTTTTGAAGGCTGTTCAAAGCTTTCGCTAAAAGCACGAGATATAATCCGACAAACAGGATATAAAGGCGAATTCTAAACAACAAACAAAAAGGCTTCCGCAAATTGGAAGCCTTTTTAGTTTTTGGTCATTTCGATAGGTGGTTGTTGAGCCTGTCGAAACACTCAATGACCTTTTTTTTGTATTTAGCAAATTTCGCAGTTGTCTGCTTTTTGTGTTATTAGCGGTTTTCCGTCTACTGTTAATGGAACGCCGGCAATCTGCGCTGTGTGGTTTGAAACTTTCATTTCCACTTTGCAGAATTTGTCGATGTCGATTTTTGCCGGTTTTGTTGTGGTTTTGACAAGGTCAACCACCGAACTTTGCAAAACAACTTGAGTTCCGGCTTTTGCCCAAGGCGCAGTTAAAAGTTCAACTTTTTCTTTTCCGTCTTCTGTATAGTCGCAAGCGAGCAACATACCGTGACTTTCTACGCCTTTCATTTTTCGCGGAGCAAGATTTGAGGCAATTATTACGTGTTTACCTAAAAGTTCTTCTTCTTTTAAATAAGGTCGCAATCCAGACTGAATAATCCGCTCTTCGCCAGAGCCGTCATCCAAATGTTCGATGTAAAGCCGATCGCCTTGTGGATTTGTTTCAACAGATTTTATAACAGCAACTTTTAATTCAATATGTTCATTGAAGTATGCTACTTGGTCTTCTGCAAGTTTTGGCTCTTTTAGTTCTTTTTGTGCGGCTTTTGTATGCGCATTTTTTGTGGTTGCTTGCGCGTCTTTCTGGGCGAGAGACTCAACCACCGGATCTTTTTTGTGTGCATCTGGAGTTGCGGCAAGCAATTCTTCCAAATCAAGCTCACCGCCAAAGCAAGGAACTGTAATCTGCCAGTTTTCCAAAACCTGAGGATGAATTTCGCCAAAAACTCCGACTTCTTTTCCTTTTATGATAACAGCGGCTTGTCTTCCCGGAATAAAGCGCGGGTCGTTGCTTTCGCGAACTTCATATTTGTGGTCAAGAAAATAAAGAAGTGATGCAACTTCAGAAGCTGCTGTATTGTAGTTTGCATTTGATTCCGCGGTTAAAAATCCTAAAACTTGGCGGGTTCTAGTTCCTGTGTTTTCTTCTGGGCAAATATACGCAACTTTTCCGATTTCAAAAATTTTGTGCGGATAAATTGCATTTGCTGATTTTGATTCCGCGCGCAAAAGCGAAGAAATAGCTTCAGAGCGTATAAACTGATAGTTTTCGCTCATTGGGTTTGCAATTTCTATTACTCGGTTTGAATCAAGAAGCATATTGTCAATGTAATCTTTTTTAGAACCAACATAGTTGAAAATCATTTCCTGATAGCCAAGACCGACCATCAAAGTTTTTGCTTTTCGTGAATAATTTGTAATCGGCAAAAGTCGTCCGATTGTAAAATCGTTTGGAGTTTCTGGTTTGTAAGTTTCCAGACAAGTTCCAATCATTACGTCTTCAATAATGTCTACTTCGTGCAAAAAGTCGTTTCTGTAAGGAGCTGGACTTAATGTGTATTCAAAATCATCATCGGAAATCTTTTTAGAAACAACTTTTGAACCCATTCTTGTAAGAGCGTCCAAAATTGTTTCGTTATCAAAATCTGTTCCAAGAAGTTTGTTTATATGCTTTAAAGTTGCTTTTGTTTGTGGCTGGAAATAGAACGGTGCAACAACATCTTTTCCAAAACAAGTTTCGTACGGATGTTTTACCATAATAGGTTCAATTTTGTAACCAACATTTGCAAAATCACAGGCAACAATATTTGCGGCAAGCATAAGATTTTCCATATTATCACCGGTAAGTTCAACCATAAGTCCTTTATCGCCAACTTGAACTGCGCCTAAAGTTGCGCTGTTAATAATCGGAGCCATAGAAAGGACTTCATTGCTATCGTCCGTAAGAAGAGGGAATTTTTTGCAATCTTTTAAAATCCAGCCAAAATCTTTTCCCTTAGGATGTTCTGTAAGAATTTGGCGGCAAGTCATCGGTTCTTCAAACTGGAGAGGAACAAAAGATGTTTTGTCCGGATCAACCGCTTTGTAATGGCAAGGGAATTTTATTTCGCTGATTCGGTAAACGCCCATGGAAATTGATTTGCGCTTTCTTCCGAAATTCCAGCAAAGTTTTTCCTGTGTTTGAATAATATCTTTAAGCATTGGGTCGTCAATTTCTTTTCCATTTATTACGAATGCAACCATAAAAGGACGGATATCTTTTAATTCAGGGTCAACAGTAATAATTCTGTTTCCGTAATCTTTTATATTATCTTTTGTAGAAAGGAATTCCGAATAATCAGTGTCTTTTACTCCGCGGTGAAGTCTAAGTTGTCGCGCAACACCATTTGTTGACCACAAATCGGGACGGTTTGTATCGTTAAGTTCTATTTTAATAACACGTTCTGATTCTGGTTTTGAAGTGTCCGGTTTTTCATCAAGTTCCGCTTTTGCATAAGTAAGAACTTTTTCAAGATCATCATAATTATATTTTTTTTCAAGAAGTTTAAAGAAAAGTTGTTCGTTTACTTCGATTTTTGGCATTTTGTTCCTCTGATAAGAAATGGATTTTCGTTTAAAAACGAAAATGAATACAACTATTATAAATCAATCTATAGAAACATTCAATTATTATGCTTTGATGTGGATTTTGAATTTGAAATCAATTTTTGTTTTGACTTGAAAATAATTGAATTTTGTTGAAATATATTGCATTTTGATACGGAATTTTGTATATTCAAAAAATAGATTGTCTAATTTTGGAATATCTAAAAAGAAGGGAAAAATGTTACATGTAGAATTATTGGAGAATATTATGCCAATGATTAAATTTGGATACATTCAAAGGAAATGGGTTGAAAAACATGTTGAAATTATTGCAAAAAAATACAAGATGAAATCTTCCGATTTGAATTTGATGTATTTTCTTAGACTTAATAAAGAAATAGAAACTGCTAAGGATATTGCAAAATACACTGATTTAAAAAGAGGAAATATTTCTTTGATTGTAGAAGCGCTTTCTTGCCGCGGATATATAAATCAAATTGCAATAGATGGTGATAGGCGTATGAAAAAACTTGTGCTTACGCCAAAATGTAATGAAATTCTTGAAGAATTAGATGAAGTTGTAAATACACTTATGAAAATTTTATTATTTGGATTTTCCAAAGAAGATTTGGAAAGCTTAAGAAAAAATTTTAGGTGTATGTACAAAAATATGGAAAAAGAGGATTCAAAATTTTTGGAGGAAAAAGATGAGTTTTAAAACTGCAAATTTTTTTGCATTATTTGCAATGTTTGCTTGTTGCAGTTTTCTTGGTGCGCAAGAAAAAGAGATGATTTTAACTGTTGATGACGCAGTTGAATATGCGCTTAAAAACAGTAAATCGCTGAAAAGTGCGGCTATAGATTTGGAAATTAAAAAACGTGCAAACAGCAATTCTTGGAACACATTTTTGCCGAGCGCAAGTTTAAGCGGAACTTTGGCACGTTCGAACAATATTGATTCTATAAAAAGTTCAATAGAAGCGAATGCAATGTTTCCGGCTTTTTTGCAAGGGGCGGAAACAGACTTGCCTACAGGATTGAATTATGCAAAAGGTATAGATTCATCAAAAATAATTGATGATGTGTACGGCTCTGAAGAAGCTGCTTTGTGGCATCCTGTTGGAAGTTTGTCTTTTTCTTGGGCGTTCAATGCGGCGATGATAGAGTCAATTTCTGCAACTAAAAAACAGTATGAAGCCGGAAAAATTACTTGGGAACAAACTGTCCGCGAAACTGAAGTAAACATTCGCAAACTTTTTTACGGACTTTTGCTTGCTCAGGAAAACTTAAAAATTCAAAAAGAATCGATGAACAATGCAGAAGCGCGATGGCGACAAGCGGAAATAAACTATCGGAATGGAACTGTTCCGCGTCTTTCTGTTTTAAACTCGCAAGTTACATATGAAAATATGCGACCTACAATTTTGACTGCGGAAAACACATTAAAGCAGAATAAAGAAACTTTCGGATTTCTTTTGGGACTTCCTTATGGAACAGAATTTAATTTGACTGGAACAATTGATGTTTCTTACATTGAAGTAAAAGCGGATGAGCTTTTTGAAAAATATGTTGAGCAGAACAACGACATAAAATCTTTAAAGAAAAATATTGAACTTATAAAAACCGGAATAAATGCAACATATCTTTCTACGTTTACTCCAAGCCTTGCAGTAGGATTTAGTCTTAGTCCAACGGTTGGTAATATTACAGAAAGCTGGTTTGATGAAGACAATTATTCTGATGGCGGAAATTTAACTTTGACACTCGCCTATTCTAATCTTTTTAATATGTTGCCTTGGTCAAGCAATATGCAGAAACTTAAAGATTCTAAACAGCAGTTGGCTCAGGCGGAACTTGGGCTTGAACAGCTTTATCAGAATGCGGAAATTGAAGTTCATAAACTTTGCGACAATCTTACTGTTTCGCGGGCAAATATAGAGGCTATGCAAAACAATGTTTCTTTGGCACAGGAAGCATACGATTCTACTTTGCGCGCTTACAATAACGGAACTCAGGAACTTTTACAGGTTCGCGATTCGGAAAGTTCGTTGAACCAGGCGAAACTTGGTTTAATGAATGAAAAGTTCAATTATATTTCGGCAGTCTTGGATTTGGAAACAAAACTTAATATTAAATTAAGATAACGGGGCGTTGCGGGGTTAAGCGTAAAAATTTTTTACCCCGCACGGTGGGTAGGCCGCAACGAAGTGCGGACGTAGGGCGGTTGTCCGCCC
>CAYXDA010000105.1:0-7208 GCA_964463615.1 uncultured Treponema sp. | reverse complement strand
TTTTGAGTCTGCGCTGAACGACTTTGAAAGATATAATAACGAAATAGAAGAAAATAAAGAATTTCAGGATGATTTGGAATCTGAAAATACAGATGAAGATTTTGAAATTGAAAATAATATAATAGAAGAAAAACCGACACTTGATCCTGATTTTTTTGATATTGATATGAATTCTGAAGAGCAGGCGGATTTTGAAAGTTCTGAAGAAAATGAATTTGAGAGCGAAAATTTACAGGAAAATTTTTCAGAGCCTGATGAATTTGAAAAAAAATATTCAGATAAATATTCAGATGCGGAAGAAGATGCAGATAATTCAGAAAATAGCGAACCGGAAATTGCACAAGATGAGCCGAAAAATGAAAATTTTACTGAAAATAATGTTGAAGAGGCAAATCCCACAATTTCTTTAGGTTCGGATGTTTTTGCGGATATGGAAAACGATGCGCGAAAGCAATTGGAATCTTCCGAAGATGAAGATATTTTTGAAGAGCCGGAAGAATTTGTAAAAGCGGAAAATGAACCGGACGAAACAGATAATTCTGCGGATTCTGAAGATTTAATTAGTGATGGTAATGTAGAACTTCCGGCGGATGAAACCGCTGAAAATAATGATGAGCGTGAACAAATTTCTGAAGAACCGACATTGGAAGGTAAAGTTGTGGAAACAGTTCCTATGCCGGAGAGAAAGACAATTGCAACGGAACAAAAAACTGTAAGTCATGTTGCCCGGCCTAAAAAACCGTATATAGTTCCTACAGATTTACTTGAACAGTATCAGGATGATCAGTATTGGCTTATTGACAATGAAACAAAAGAAAGCGCGCTAAAATTAAAGAAAACTCTTTCTGATTTTGGAATCAGTGCGGAAGTTATAGGAATAAAAAAAGGTCCGGTTGTTACGATGTTTGAAATTGCTCCTGCTCCGGGCGTAAAACTTAGCAAAATTGTTGCGCTCCAGGATAACATTGCCCTTAGCCTTGCGGCTTCCAGCGTGCGAATTGTCGCACCGATTCCGGGCAAAGCAGCAGTTGGAATTGAAGTTCCGAACAAAAAACGCTCTATTGTAAGTTTCCGTGAAATGATTGAACAGGATTTGCCGGAATTTCAGAAAATGGCGGTTCCGGTAATTTTAGGAAAAGACATTCTTGGAAAATCGCAGATAATTGATATTGCGAAAACGCCTCATCTTTTGATTGCGGGTGCAACTGGTGCCGGAAAATCTGTTTGCGTAAATTCAATTATTCTTTCAATTTTGTACAAGCGCTCTCCGCAGCAAGTAAAAATGATTTTAGTTGATCCGAAAGTTGTTGAACTGAAACTTTACAATGACATTCCGCATCTTCTGACTCCTGTTGTTACAGAGCCAAAGAAAGCGCTTCAAGTTTTGCAGTGGTGTTTGTGCGAAATGGAACGCCGCTATGCATTGCTTGATCAAATGGGTGTGCGCGATATTTCCAGTTACAATAAAAGAATAGAAGAACGTCATATTGCTACGGAAAAACTTCCGTATATTGTGATTATAATTGATGAGTTTGCAGATTTGATGGCAACCAGCGGAAAGGAACTTGAATCGAACGTTGCGCGCCTTGCAGCTATGAGCCGCGCGGTTGGAATACATCTTGTTCTGGCAACACAGCGGCCTTCTGTAAATGTAATTACAGGTCTTATAAAAGCAAATATTCCAAGCCGTATTGCGTTTATGGTTGCAAGCCGTACGGATTCAAATATTATTATTGATGCGGTTGGAGCGGAAAAACTTTTAGGAAAAGGCGATATGCTTTATGCTTCTGCGGTTGCGCCTTATCCGGTGCGAATTCAGGGAACTTTTGAAAGTGATTCTGATGTTGAAAAAGTTGTTGAATACGTAAAAACTTTAGGTGAACCTGATTACATTGATGATGAAATTTTTGTTGATGATGAAGACGAAGAGGACGGACAGGGAAATTTCTACGGAGATGATTCAGATCCGCTTTATGAACAGGCTCTGGATATTGTTCTTCAGTCCGGAAAAGCCAGCGCAAGTTATATTCAAAGAAGACTTAAGGTCGGTTACAACCGGGCGGCCCGCCTTGTGGAGGAAATGGAAGCGCGCGGAATCGTTGGACCTGCAAATGGTTCAAAGCCGCGCGAAATAATTCACGTTCCAAGTTAGATTTGCGATAGTTATCGTTCGTAAGTTTTTAGGATTGCTTCTGCAGTGGCAAGACGGCTTTGGCGCAGATTCATTGCCTGTTTTTCAATGTATTTATGCGCCTGCGGTTCTGTCATCTGTAAATATTGAATTAAAATGCATTTTGCGCGGTCAATCAGTCGAATTTCATCAATTTTTTTCTGTAATTTTTCATTTTCGTTTTCTAGAACCTGAACGCGCTTTCTGCTTGCTATCAAAAGTTTTACTGCTTGATAAAAAAAATCAGGGCTGACAGGTTTTGGCAGAACAAAAACGCCGGCATCTTCAATATCGGGGCTTATATCGTAAACTTTATCGTTTTCAACAATTAAAATAATGCCGGAATCCGTTTGTTCCGCCGCGTAAAGCGAAAAATCATCGCCGAATTCGTCCGGAAGCGGGGAATCAATAATTATAAGGTCAAAATGATCTGAAATTAAATCGCGCCGTGCTTCCGCACAGTTTTGTGTAGTTACAATCCTGCTGAAACTTTGCGAATTCAGCAAGTCGGAAATAATTCCAAGAGTCGTATTTGTATTAGAAACAATTAAAACAGAATCCATCTATTTTCTTTTCTTCCGATAAAATTATTGTTTTTCCGCTTCGATAAATGCCTTAAGTGTAACTTCCGGTAAAATTTGCTTTACAAAATCACTGTTGAGCGCAAGTGCTACCGCTTCTTTTAAAGATTGCGGCAACATTTGTATATTTTCCAAATCTTTTGGCTTTGCACTGTATGCGTCGATATGCAGTTCTTTAGGAATGGAGATTTTATTTTCTATTCCTTCAAAACCTGCTGCAAGAATAAGCGCAAGAGCGGCGTATTGATTGCAGCTCGGATCCGGAGAGCGTATTTCCATTCTGCTGCGTGATTTGTCTGAAGTTGCGGGAATGCGGATAAGCTGGCTTCTGTTTGCTTTGCTCCATCCGATGTATAGCGGTGCTTCAAAATGTCCGAATCTGCTGTACGAATTTTCATTAGGATTTAAAATTGCTGTAATTTCGCGGATTCTATTTAGAATTCCGCCGATAAAATATCTTGCTTCGTCTTCGAAATCAATGAAAAGATTTTTTCCGTTTTTTTCAATAGAAATATTTATGTGCAAACCGTTTCCTGGTTTGTCGGCAAGCGGTTTTCCCTGAAAATTTGCGTCAAGCCCGTTACGTGCCGCTACAGTTCGCACAACAGTTTTGAATGTGGAAAGATTGTCTGCGGCTTTTAGCGGAGAATCATAAACAAAATCAATTTCGTGCTGTCCTGGACCTGCTTCGTGGTGGCTTACTTCCGGTTTTATTCCCATCTGTTCAAGAGTGATGCAAATGTCGCGGCGGATGTTTTCGCCTTTGTCCAAGGGCGCAAGATCGCAATAGCCTGCGTTATCATGCGGAATACTTGTTGTGTTGCCCTTTTCGTCAAGTTGGAAAAGATAAAATTCACATTCAGTTCCGACTTTGATTTTATAGCCTTTTTTTTCTGATTTTTCTACAACATCTGCAAGAAGTTTTCTGATGTCGCCTTCAAATGGAGTTCCGTCCGGATATTTTATATTACAGTAAAAGCGGACAACTCTTCCATGCTGCGGTCGCCATGGCAAAACTGAAAGAGTGGAAGCGTCCGGAATAAGATATAAATCGCTTTGGTCAACACCTAAAAATCCTTTTACTGCGCTTGCGTCAAAAGAAATTCCGGAATTGAAAGCGCGCTCAAGTTCGCTTGGCTGAATAGAAATACTTTTTATAGAACCGAATATATCTGTAAAAAAAAGTTTTATAAATTTAACATCGTTTTCTGCAATATAAGTTAAAACCTCATTTTTTGTATAATCCATAAAAAGCCTCCGCTGAAGATTGCGACTCAAAACTTTAATTTATTATACTTTATCTTTAAAAAAAAATCAGTATCGTCTAAAATAATATATATGAAGATAATAATGACTTTGAAAAAAATTGTTGTTGCCATTACCATTCTAATTATTTTTCTTATTGCACTGCTGATTGGAATTCTTGCGGCTGTTTCGCATAAACCTACTGCCGCTTTTTATGGAATAAGCGAAAGAAACAGAAATGCGATTTCAGAAGTTTTGCAGACAACTTATACAAGAAAAAATAAAAACTCTTTGCCTTTCAATATTGTTGTTTTTGATGATTCAAATTCTCTGGAAAAAGAGTTGAAAAAGAATCGGGCGGATATCGTTTTTATCAATTGCGGGGCAAATGCAGAATTTGCAGAATTGCGTGCATTAAAAAAACGTACTTATTTTGATTTTTCTGTTTTGAATGGAATGTCAAATTCTATAAAACAGGTTGCGCCTGTTCAGAATAACAAAGTTCTTGCCGTTCCTCTTTTAGTTGATAATTATGAACTTGATGTTAATCTTGAAAGATTTAATGCGACCAATATAAAAAATCTGAAAAATCTTGCTGATTTGGAACAATATTCCAGATTTACAAAATCTTCTTCTCCGTATTCGCTTGTTTTTCCTGCCGGCGATGATGAATATTTGATTAATGTTTTTGGTGCGTTTGTTGAAGCGACTTCCGGAAGAAATGCCTGGTTGAGCGCTGAAATCAAAATAAGAGATGCAATTTCCACATCAAAAGGAAATTATAATTCTTACGTTCAGATAATAAGAGAACTTTCTTCTGAAGGTGCTGAATTTTATAATGCGGTTAATTTAATAAAAGATTGGCATAAATCAGAAATTCTTCCGAAAAATTTTCTTCAAATAAATATTCGCGATGTAAAATCTTTTGTTGCAAGCAAACTTTGTTCTTCTGCAATAATTACTCTTTCTGACCACAGAACTTTTGATCGTACGGAAATAGCTTCTTATACTTCTGTTTATATTCCAAGTGTGAATGAAAATTCTGAACGTTCTTTTTCTTCACCTGTACTTTTGGGAATTTCACTTTCAAAAAATAAAGTAGCGCGAAATGCGATTTCTAAACTGGCAGACTCTTTGCAAAGCCAGTTAAGTATAAAAACAGGACTTGCGCCGGTTCAGGCGAATTGCTCTGTTCCTGATGTTCAGGCGGATGATGTTCGTTATTGGGTTGCGGCTTCAAATCCACCTTTGCCGGCTTTTTCGGATGCGCTTTTTACAACAAAGCAGCAAAAGGCGCTTTTTGCAGATGCATTGCGAAGTTGCCTGCGGCAATAATCATAGTTCTTTGCGGTTTGTTGTTATAACTCTTAAAAGCATAATAACTCCGCGAAAACATAATTCTGCCGCCATCGCAATCCAAATTCCTGTTAAGCCCAGCGGTTTTACCAGCCACAAAGAAAGTCCCAGCCGAACAATCCACAAACTGAAAAGATTCAGTAGGCTTGGAACAAAAGTATCGCCTTTTCCGCGCAGAACTCCGGCTGCAACAATTGAAGCACCGAATAGTGGCTCTGCGAAAAGTTCGATGCGTAAAATTTTTACGGAAAGTTCTTGAATCGCTTTATCGGGCGTTAAAAAATAAAAAACAAACGGACATAAAAAATACATTGCTACGCCGATTGCGCCCATAATCAGCATTCCGGCAAGAATTGTAATTTTAGAAAATGAATTTGTAAGATCCGGCCGCTTTGCACCAAAACTTTGTCCTACTAAAGTTGTTGCCGCTTGTTGAACGCCATATCCCGGCATATAGCACAAAGATTCTGCGGTTGTTGCAAAAGAGTTTGCTGCAATGGCAACGGCGCCGAGCGGAGCGATTATTTTTGCTACAATTACTAATGCGCCGGAAAAAGCTGAACTTTCCAGCCCGACCGGTACTGCTAGTTTTATTGCAGTTTTTACGCATTTAGAATCCATTGAAAAATTTTTAAATCCGCGCAAATTCAAATAATCAGATTTGAATAAAGTGTAAAAAATCATAATCAGCGCTGTTACAAATGCGGCCGTGGCTGAACCAAATGCGGCGCCTTTTACACCCAAGTTCAGTTCAAAAATAAAAAGCCAGTTAAAAGCAATGTCCAGCAGACACATTATTGCGTTCATTACGGCAGGAAATTTCATGTTTCCGGTTGACTGCAACATTCCGCTCATAAGATAGATAATTTCAAAAAATGGCGTGGAAAGTCCGAATATTAAAAAATACATTGTTGCGTCATGGAGCAAATCTTTTTCTGCGCCAAGCCAGATTGGAAGAATTTTACAGATGGAGGCGGAAATTCCTGCCAAGAGCAAGGAAAAAAGCAAACACACGATTATTGACTGAAAAAATATGTGTTTTGCTTTTTCCTTTTCTCCTGCGCCGACAACGTGGGCAACCTGAACATAAAATCCGACGCACATTGCGTGGGAAATGTTTCCGATTACCCAAGTTGAAGAGGCTACAAGTCCGATTGCCGCGGATGCATTTGCGCCCATAGAACCGACCATAGCCGCATCAATATATTGCATCAAAATGGAAGAAATTTGCGAAAGCATTCCAGGAACGCTTAATTGCCAGACAAATTTTAATTGCTGCCTGAACGAGAGAGAAGATGATTTTTTTAATAATTTTGAAAGGTCAAAAGTTGCCATTACAACTGTTTGATTACATTGACCATTTCTATTGCTCCCAGCGCACAGTCGTAACCTTTGTTTCCGGCTTTTGAACCGGCGCGTTCAATTGCCTGTTCAATGTTTTCTGTTGTGATTACACCGAACATAACCGGAACACCGGTTTTTAAACTGGCTTGAGCAATGCCTTTTGAAACTTCTGCGCAAACATAGTCGTAATGACTTGTTGAACCGCGGATAACGGCTCCTACCGCAATTATTGCATCATATTTTTTGCTTTCCGCCATTTTTTCCGCAATAACAGGAATCTCAAATGCGCCCGGAACCCAAACGGCTGTAATATTTTTATCTTCTACACCGTGTCGCACAAGACCGTCTACTGCGCCGCCAAGCAGCTTGTTTACAATAATTTCGTTGAATCTTGAAGCAACGATACCAACTTTCATTCCTTCCGGAGCAACAAGTTTGCCTTCCACCAATTTAATTTCTTTCATAAAAACCTCTTTTATTTAATTTGTAATTTATAATTCAGAATCTATAAT
>CAYXDA010000104.1:0-7229 GCA_964463615.1 uncultured Treponema sp. | reverse complement strand
ACAAATTTCAATAAAAAACTACATTCTAAGTACAATTACATTTCAAATTCAAAAGAAAAATTTTTAAACAACTGTTATTATTGAGCATTTTTTTATAAAAATATATCATTCTTTTATGAAATCCGAAATTCAGATGACAAGCGGTTCTCTTCTAAAAAATATTTTAAAATTCAGTCTTCCGCTTGTTTTTACAAATATTCTGCAAATTCTTTTTAATATGGCAGACTCCGCAGTTGTAGGCCGTTTTGCAGGCCCTTTAGCATTAGGTTCTGTAGGTTCAGACGGACAATTATGTTTTCTTTGCTCCGGACTTTTGATAGGAATAAGCGGTGGTGTAAATGTTCTTGTCGCCTACTACATCGGACAGAACAACAAAAAAGAACTAAACGACATGGTTCATTCCGCCTCAGTTTTCTGTTTTCTTTCCGGTCTGATTTTAATGATTGCGCTATGGATTTCGGCACCGTTGATTCTTTCGCTCATGAAAACAAAAGAAGAGCTTTTTTCAGGCGCAGTTCTTTATTTTAGAATTTATCTTCTTTCTATGCCGGCAATGGCCTTATACAATTTTGGAAATGCGGTTTTAAGCGCATATGGAAACACAAAACTTCCGCTGCTTTTTTTGGGTATTGCCGGAATTGCAAACGTTTTTTTAGATTTGCTGTTAGTAATTGTATTTAAAATGAGCGTTGCCGGAGTTGCAATCGCAACTGTTGTGGCGCAATATATTTCATGTATTCTTACGGTAAATGCAACTTTTAAAAAGTTGAAAAACTTACAATTTAACAAACATCTTTTAAAACTGAATCCGCACAAAACCATTCAACTTATAAAAATAGGAATTCCGGCTGGACTTCAGAATGTGATTTTTGCCATTGCAAATCTTTTTATTCAAGCTGGGGTAAATTCTTTTGATGCGCTGATGGTAGCAGGAAACGCCGCCACAATGAACGGAGACAATCTTGTCTACAACATAATGGCCGCATTTTACACAGCAGGCGCCACTTTCATAGGACAAAACTACGGTGCGCAAAAAAAAGACAGAATCCTAAAAACATACTTTATAAGTGTAGGATATGCTTTTATTCTGGGAGTTGTGCTTGGAATTGTCCTTTACATTTTCGGCCCGCAATTTATTAAACTTTTTACAACAGACAGTACGGTAGTCAATTATGCAATGCAAAAATTCAAAATTATGACATTCAGCTTCGCAATTTCAGCATTTATGGACGGAACAATTGCTGCAAACCGAGGATTAGGAAAAACTTTAATTCCTTCAATATTTGTATTCTTGGGGTCATGCTTTTTCAGAATTCTATGGATTTACACAATCTTTGAACATTACCGCACAGTGGAAAGCCTGTTCCTGCTTTATCCTGCAAGTTGGGCTCTTACCGCAGTTTTTGAAATAGTCTATTTTATTTTTGTCTACAGGAAAGAATGTAAAAATTTATAAAAAAAACCTGTCTGTTTCTGAACGGGCTGTCTGATACGTTTAGAATACAACTGTCATCGAGTGTTCAGATAAACACAACAAGCAATTTTATTCTTTTTGGACAATCCATTCAGATTTTATGCTTCAGACAAGTCTTTTATACAGAATATATTTTATTTATTCAAATATTCCACAACAAGTTCGCCCATTTTCTTCGTGCCAACAAGTTTACCTGCTTTTTTAACTTCTTCAATATTTGAACCAGCAATATCGCCTGTTCTCCATCCGTCATCAAGAACAGCATTTACCGCATTTTCAATGGCCTTTGCTTCTTTTTCAAGTTTAAAGCTATAACGCAAAAGCATTGCAGCACTAAGAATTGTAGCAAGAGGATTTGCCAAGTCTTTTCCGGCAATATCAGGTGCAGAACCATGAATAGGCTCATACAAACCAGGACCAGTTCCGTCACCAAGAGAAGCAGACGCCAACATTCCGATTGAACCGGTAATCTGAGAAGCTTCATCGCTCATAATATCACCGAACATATTGCTTGTTGCAATAACATCAAACTGTCTAGGATTTCGGACAAGCTGCATAGAAGCATTGTCAATGTACAAATAAGAAAGCTGAACTTCCGGATAATCTTTTTTTACATCTTCTGCAACACGGCGCCACAACTGTGAAGAATTCAAAATATTTGCTTTATCAACAACACAAAGTCTTTTTTGTCTGTTCATTGCAAACTCAAATCCCATACGAACTATACGTTCAATTTCCGGACGGGTATATTTTTCTGTATCCCATGCAGTATTGCCGTCTTCACTTGTTCCTCGTTCTCCGAAATAAATTCCGCCTGTAAGTTCGCGAACAATAAGAATATCAAGACCATCACCAACAATCTCATCTTTCAAAGGACAAGCGTCTTTCAACTGCTTCCACATAACAGCAGGACGAAGGTTTGCATAAACTTTCATTCCTCCGCGAAGTCCAAGCAATGCCTTTTCAGGACGGATTTCAGAAGGAAGATTATCCCATTTCGGACCACCTACCGCACCAAGCAAAGCGGCATCAGATTTCAAACAAATATCAAGCTGCTCCTGAGGAAGCGGTTTTCCAAATTTATCAATAGCACAACCGCCGGCAATTACATTTGTGTAATTCCATTTGTGTCCGAATTTTTCAGCAACTGCATCCAAAACATTCACTGCTTCAGAAACAACATCAGGACCGATTCCGTCTCCAGGAATCAAAGCAATAGTCTTTTCCATTTTATTTTTACCTCGATGATTTTTTTCTTCACTAAAATATTAGCGAATTAAAAGGCATTTTTCAACAAATACAAAGTCACATATACAGTCATTTTGTATTTTTCAAAATTAAAAATCCAAAAACTCAGTTTCAAACTTTTCAAAAAAGAACTTTCCAGCAATTCATCTATTTGCCCAAATGTTTTTCAATATCATTTATAAGCTTGTATTCAAAAGAATCGCAAAGAGCAAGCCAGCTAGCTTCCATAACATCGCTTGAAACTCCAACCGTTGTCCAGGAATTTTTTCCGTCGCTGGATTCAATCAAAACGCGAACTTTGCTTGCAGTCGCACTCTTTCCGTCAAGAACACGAACTTTATAATCCGTCAGTCTAATCTGATTTACGGCCGGATAAAAACGGCTAAGCGCTTTTCTGAGCGCAATATCAAGCGCATTTACAGGACCGTCGCCCTCGCCGGCAGTAACCTCAATCTGGCCTTCAACCTCAACTTTAATTTGAGCGCAAGCACAAACCCCTTCTTCAGGACGAGGATTCACTCCGTTTGTCTGATAATAATGCAAAGTAAAAAACGGCTTGTAGCGTCCGATAACTTTTCTTGCCAAAAGTTCAAACGAACCGTCCGCACCTTCAAACTGATATCCCTCAAATTCAAGTTCCTTCATTTTTGCAACAAGTTCTGCAACACACGGACTTGATTTTGTGATAGTCGGATCAATCTTTTGAATTTTCTCTATAATTGTTGAACGTCCGGCAACTTCGCTCATCAGGAAAACACGCTCATTTCCAATAATTTCCGGCGAAATATGTTCATACGCCTCCGGATTTTTCAAAACCGCATCAATATGCATTCCCGCTTTGTGGCTGAACGCCGCTCCGCCCACAAACGGAAGTCCGGGATTCAGCGCAATATTTGTTATTTCGGCAACGCGCTTTGCAATTGAAGTAAGAAGTTTCATTCTGTCATCTTCTATACATTTATAACCAAGTTTCAACTGCAAATCCGGAATAATGCAACTGAGATTAGCGTTTCCTGTTCTTTCGCCAAAGCCCAAAAAAGTTCCCTGAACATGACGCGCCCCAGCTTCAACAGCAATCAAACTGTTTGCAACCGCAAGACCGCAGTCGTTATGTGTATGAATTCCGATTCTTACTTTTTTTCCGAATTTTTCCACCGCCGCCTTAACCGCTTTTTCGCAATCAGACATCATGCAACCGCCTTTTGTTTCGCACAAAGACAAAGTTTCCGCACCGCCTTCAACAGCCGCTTCCAAAGTTTTCAGAGCATAATCGCTGTCTTCCAAAAATCCGGTAAAATAATGTTCGGCATCATAAACAACATGCTTTCCGTTTTCCTTTAAAAAAGCACAAGTATCGCGGATCATATTAAGATTTTCTTCCAAAGTTGTCTTAATTATATCTGTAACCTGGAACGTCCAGCTTTTTCCAAAAATAACAACATATTCTGTTCCTGCCGCAAGAAGACTCTGCAAATTAACATCTTCCGCACATTTTATATCTTTTCTTCTTGTAGAACCAAAAGCCGCAAGTTTTGAAGTTTTCAAATGAATTTTTTTCATTTCCTGAAAAAACTCCATATCTTTCGGATTCGAGCCCGGATTTCCCGCTTCTATAAGACTTATTCCAAGTTCATCAAGGGCCTGGCAAATATGAATTTTATCTTGAACAGAAAAACTTATTCCTTCGCCCTGCGAGCCGTCACGTAAAGTGCTGTCTAAAATTTCAACATTCATATCTGCCATTTTTACCACCTTTTTCACTTTTAAGTACAGAATAAAATTACAACAAAATTTACTGCCTGCGCAAAAACACGTTTTTTTCACGCTGCAGCAATTTTTATATGTTATAATAAAACTAGTTTTTATTATATTGAAAACTTATTTTATGCACAATGTAGAAAAATAATGTTATACTAAATGCAGGAAACAAAAAAAATGATTATTGACTGTCACGTTCATTTTTCAAACAATGAAATCTTTCCCATGCCACAAAAATCTGTACTTACAGCAATGGAAAAATACGGCATAAGCAAAGCCATTGTTTCAAACGCAGATTCCATAGAATCTGACACAAACCATAATATTCTTCCGGAAAATATGCAGACATCACTCTTAAAATCTGCAAACGATGCAATAGACTTTGCAAAAGATAATGACGGACAAATATTTGCGGCAATTTGGGTAAAACCACACCTTGAACAGCCTTCCGCAGAATTGGAATATCTTCTTAGAATTCACACTCAATATGTAAAAGCAATAAAAATTCACCCTTTTTATTCCGCAACACAATTTGACAGTCCAAAAATCGAACCATACATTGAACTCGCAGAACTTCTTGAACTTCCGGTTATTGTCCATACAGCAAATGACGGATATTCAGAATGCAGCCGGGTTTATAAAGTCGCAAAAAAATATCCATATGTAAAATTTATAATGGCGCATTTGGGGCTGGAAACAGATCACGAAGAAGCGATTTCTTTTTGTACAAAACTTCCAAATCTTTTTGGCGATACCACTTGGGTTTCCATGGAAAGCGCAATCAAATTTGTAAAAAAAGCCGGAAGCGAAAAACTTATGTTCGGTTCAGATATGCCGATTGACGGAATTGACACCTACTCAAAAAATAAAGCCGGTCAGCGTTCTGTTTATCAGGATTATTTTTACGAACTGCAAAATAAAATTCCATCTTCATCCTATGAAAATATTATGTGTAAAAATGCCCAGACCATTTATAAAATATAATAAAGGAGGGCGCCTGCCCTGCGTTCGGCACAAAAGTGCCTCACTACTCACAAAAAGACAAGTCTTTTTGTGATACGGGCCGCAAGCAAGCATACATAAGGGCGCCTGCCCTACGGCTCAACCACTGCGTCGCCCAGCAATGTGCAAACAAGTTTGCACACCGCTTCGCTCCTTAGCGTTTTCGCCTACCCCTCGGTACAAAGGACGTAAGCCTAACGGCCGTCCTGCCATTTATGATTTTTTTACAACCGGAACTAGTTTTTCCAGCCGTCGTATTTTTCGCACTCCAAAATTGCCTTCGCATTTTTTACGCGCTCTTCAGTCGGACTTGGCGTATCCTTAAGAACATAATCCATTCCCAAATCCTTGTATTTGATTGCTCCCAAACCATGATACGGCAATACTTCAACCCGCTGAACATTGTGCAAAGTTCTTATAAAATCCCTGGTTTCCGTCAAATATTCATCATTGTCTGTAATTCCGGGAGTCAAAACATGTCTAATCCAAATAGGCTTTTTAATTTCATCAAGATAATAAAACATATCTCTAATATTCTTACCAGTATGACCTGTAAGTTTTATATGTTCTTCTTCATTTATATGTTTTATATCCATCAAAAGAAGGTCTGTAACTTCCATCAGTTTATTGAAAGTTTCAAACCATTTACCTTCCCTCGTAAAAGGCGCTCCGGAAGTATCTATGCAAGTGTTCACATTTTTTTCTTTTGCAAGCGTAAAAAGTTCAAGCAAAAAGTCAATCTGCGACAAAGGTTCTCCGCCGCTTACAGTAATTCCACCTTTTTTGCCCCAATAAGAGCGGCAGGTAAGAGCTTCCTTTAAAACATCAGATGCTTCCCATAAAGTTCCGCCTTTTTTCATATCCCAAGTATCAGGATTGTGGCAAAAACTGCATCTCATAGGACATCCGCTCAAAAAAATAATAAACCTTGACCCCGGACCATCAACACAGCCAAAACTTTCAAACTGATGAACATAACCTTGCATAGATTTCCTCTGAAAAACAAAAAATAAGAACTATTTTTTTACAAAAACAATTTTTCTGCTTCCATCTTTATTTGTAATTTCAAGAAATTCAGAACCGTTTTCATTAAAAACTCTAAAAGATGCCGCTTCTATCAAAGTCTGCAAAAAATTGTCTTCAAATTCCATGGCTTTTGGTTCACCTGCCATTTTTGTGCTGCCCATATTGTCCTGCACAGAAATAGCCGCATCATTTATTTTTACAGAACCAAAAAAGTTGTTCACACCGGAATTACCATTTATAGAATAAACATCATTTTTTGACTTTTCAAACGAAATTTCAGAAATACAGATCGCCTGCTCTGTTCCGTCAATTTCTAAACTGCGAGTTTCCCAATTTCCCTCAACAGATACAGAATTCTTGCAACTTGCAAACATAAAAACACATCCCAAAAGTAAAAATAATTTTTTCATAATTTTTCCTATTAAAATAAATTGCTAAGTAAAAATCACCTTTGCCGCCACAAAAATTCTCAACTACAACAAGCCGACAATTCTATCAATTTGCTTTAGACCCGTAATTTTCTCTTATAAAAATGTTACCCGCTCATAAAAATGCCTCCCACATTTCTGCAAGAGGCATCTTTTTTATAATTTATGGTGATTTTTTATATTCAATCACCATATCCGCTATTTTCTAAAGAGAAGCGTGGCAAGTTCGGGCGATAACATCGTCCTGCTGCTCCTTAGTCAGCTTGTTAAAATTTACCGCATATCCAGATACT
>CAYXDA010000103.1:0-7322 GCA_964463615.1 uncultured Treponema sp. | reverse complement strand
GACTGGGACGCTCTGCTGAAGCGCAAGAAATTGTTCAGGATGTTTTGGCTTTTGTAAGCAATATGCAAAATCCGTGTGCAGTTTTTGATGCTGATTTTTTTTATTGCACGAATTTAAATGCAATTATTGAAAAACTTAACGATTTAAAGAATGCGAAAATAGTTTTAACTCCGCATCCGAAGGAACTTTGCGAACTTGTAAAATCCTGTAAAATAGCAGAAAATGTTTCGTTTTTGGATGTTGTGAAAAACCGTTTTGAATATGCAAAACGGTTTTCTGAAAAATTTGAAAATATTACATTAATTGCTAAAGGTGCAAATACTTACATTTTTAGCGGAAAAGAAAGTTTTGTTTGCGATTGCGGAAGTGCGGCTCTTGCAAAAGCGGGCAGCGGAGACGTTCTTGCGGGGCTTTGTGTTTCTTTGCTTGCGCAGGGATATTCTGCGGAAGATACGGCGGTAACATCTGTTTTTGAACATGCGTGTGCCGGCAAAAAATTTGATTTTAATTTTGAGTGTACGCCCTTTGGTCTGATTGATTTGTTGTAGTGTTGCAAATTGCGTGAAGGATTGTAAGGGCGCGCCTGCCTGTCGGCAGACGGGCGGAGCGCGTTGCGAGCGTCTTGGGCTTAAGCTTGCGAAGCCAGCGAGTAATGAAGCCGAAAGGCGGAACCCTGAAAAGCCTGACGGCGCTGGTTGAGCTTTGCGAAACCACAGCCGGCACGCCCGGATTATTAATTCTTTATTATGAATTGTTGTCTTGTTTCTTTTTTTTTATAAATTGTGTAAGATATTGATATGAATGTTATTGTTGTTGGAAACGGCGGTCGTGAACATACGATTGCCTGGAAAATTGCTCAGAGTTCAAGTGTTGAAAAAGTTGTTTGCGTTCCAGGAAACGGAGGAACTGCAAAAGAGTCTAAATGCGAAAATGTGGAAATAAAAAATTGCGATTACATCAATACTGAAAATGGTGAAAATCCGTTTGTTCAAGTTGCAAAGCATGAAAATTGTTCACTTGCTGTAATCGGTCCGGAAGATCCTCTTGCTGAAGGTTTGGCGGATGTTTTTTGGGCGGCTGGAATTCCTTGCGTGGGACCTAAAAAAGCGGCGGCTCAGCTTGAAGCAAGTAAAGATTTGGCAAAGCTTTTTATGAATAAATATGATGTTGCCTGCGCAAAGAGCGAAACTTTTACGGATGAAGAAAAAGCGGCGGAATATGTTAAAAATCATGGAGCGCCGATTGTTATAAAAGCTGACGGGCTTGCGGCTGGAAAAGGCGTTACGGTTGCGGCAACTGTAGAGGATGCTTTGGCTGCTATTACGGACATTATGGATTCCGGACGCGTTGGAAATGCCGGAAAGAAAATTGTTGTGGAAGATTATTTGCAAGGCGTTGAAATTTCTGTTCTGGCTGCGGTCAGCGTAACGCCTGAACATCCGGAAAAAGCGTGCATTGTTCCGTTCTTGCCGGCGCGTGACCATAAACGTCTTTGCGACGGAGCAAAGGGACCGAATACTGGCGGAATGGGTTCTGTTTGTCCTCTTGATGATGTTGACTCTGAAACAATGGCGGCTTTTAATAAAACTTGCCTTGAACCGACTTTAAAAGGTCTTGTTGCGGAAAAATTTGATTACCGAGGATTTTTGTTTTTTGGCGTTATGCTTACCAGCGAAGGTCCGAAACTTTTGGAATACAATGTTCGGCTTGGCGATCCGGAAACTCAGTCGGTTTTGCCTTTGATGGATTTTGATTTTGTTGAAATGTGCAAGGCGATTACGGACGAAACTTTGAAAGATTTTAATTTTTCTTGGAAAAAAGGTTATCAGGTAAGTCCTGTTGTTGTTTCTGGCGGATATCCTGGAAGTTATGAAAAGGGAAAAGAAATTACGATTGATGAAAAACTTGTTTCTGAAAGCGGAGCGAAAGTGTTTATTGCGGGTGCAATAGAAAATCGTCGTGGAAACAGAAATTGTGCGGATGCAACTGCGGATTCAAAATCAAACGGAAATCTTGTTACTAGTGGCGGCCGTGTGCTTGCTTGTTCTGCTTTTGGCAAAACTTTTGATGAAGCTTGGAAAAATGCGTATAAAGCGATAAGCGGCGTTCATTTTGATGGCGAATTTTACAGAAAAGATATCGGACTTCCGGGAGCGGCGGTTTCCGGTGAACTGTGATTTAGCGGTTTTTCTTTAGGTTGATATAAAAAAACGGTTCGCCAAGTCGGGGTTACAAAGACAAGGCGAACCGAAAAATATTTAAGAGCGGAAGAGGGGAGTTCTTCCGCTTTTTTTTATTTTAATTATTTTGCCGGTTTGATGGCAAAAAACGGAAAAATATTTATTATATTATTCTTCGTTCTGAAGAGCGTCGTAGCCTTCTTCTCCTGTTCTGATTTTTACAACTGTATCTACCGGATAAACGAAAATCTTTCCGTCGCCGATATGACCTGTGTAAAGAGCTTTCTTGGCGGCTTCAATTACAGTTCTTACCGGAACTTTAGAAACTACAATTTCAACCTTGATTTTTGGAAGAAGTGTCATTTCTACAGGAGTTCCGCGGTAGAATTCGCTTGCGCCTTTCTGCATTCCGCAACCCATAACGTTTACAACAGTCATTCCGGTTACCCCGATTGAATTCATTGCGGCTTTTAACGCATCAAATTTTGTCTGTCGGGTTACAATTACAACTTTGTTGAATTTTGCGTCTGCATGTTCGCCGGTTGTTACTTTTGCAACTGGAATCGCTTTCTCAACAGGAACGCTTTCTCCTGGAATAGAAATTCCGGCTTCTTTTGCTTCTTCATATTCTTCATTTGTGTAATTGATGGCAAATCCTGCATATCCGGAATCAAGTCCGTGTTCAAGTTTATCAAGACCAATGATTTCTTCTTCTGCACTGACTCGGAGTCCGAAAATTTTCTTGATGATCAAGAATACAATTGTAATTGTTACTACCGTAAATGCCGCTGTTGAAAAACAACCTAAAAGCTGCAATCCCAACTGTTTAAATCCGCCACCGTAAAAAAGTCCTGCACCTGCAATCTGGTTTGCGCCAAAAGTTGTTCCGTCGCCAAAGCCACGTGCAAATGCCGGTGCGCTTGGAGTTGCAAAAAGACCAACCGCAATTGTTCCCCAAATACCGTTCATCATATGGACTGCAACTGCACCTACCGGGTCATCTATGTGAAGTTTGTGATCCAAAAGCCATACGCCAAAGCAAACCAGCAAACCTGCAACAACACCGATAATTGCTGCGCCAAGTGCATCTGTTACATCGCATGGAGCGGTAATTGCAACCAAACCTGCCAAAGAAGCGTTCAAACACATGGAAACATCAGGTTTTCCATATTTAATCCAAGTAAAAATCATTGTTGTAACAGTTGCAACTGCCGGTGCGACTGTAGTTGTAAGGAATATGGAACCCATTTCGCGAACGGATACGGCTGCCGCGCCGTTAAATCCGTACCAACCCAACCAAAGAATGAAAACACCTAACGCTCCAAGCGGAATGCTATGTCCCGGAAAAGCGTGAACTTTTGTTACTTTGCCGTTTTTATCGCGGTCGAACTTTCCGATTCGCGGACCAACCATGGCAGCGCCAATCAGAGCGCAAATTCCGCCTACCATATGAATACAGTTTGAACCGGCAAAATCGTGGAATCCGATCTGACTAAGCCAACCGCCGCCCCAAGTCCAGTGCGCTTCAATTGGATAAATAAGTGCGGAAATCACTGCAGAATATACACAGTAAGAAAGAAATTTCGTTCGTTCTGCCATTGCTCCGGAAACGATTGTTGCAGTTGTTGCACAGAACACAAGGTTGAATACGAATGCAGAAAAGTCAAAATTTGCATATTGCGTAAAAATATCAAAACCAGGTTTTCCGATAATACCGCATAAATCTTCGCCTAAAAGAAGACCGGAACCAATCAAAAACCACATTACGGTGCCAATACAAAAATCCATCAAGTTTTTCATGATGATGTTTCCGGTGTTTTTTGCACGTGTAAAACCCGTTTCTACCATTGCAAAGCCGGCCTGCATCCAAAAGACTAATGCGGTACCAATCAAAAACCAAACACCCCAAACATCAGTGCTGGCGGCTGCTACTGACTCACTGAGTACTGCAACCTGACTTTGAAGCTGGCTTACTAAAGATGTATCCATAATCAACCTCCTTTGTTGATTTAAAAACGATAAAAAAAAGCGCACACGTCAACTAAAGAAATTCTTTTTCAGAAGTTTCCTTAATTAACATGTACGCCTTTGTACAAAAATATATTTTTGGGGCTTACCGTTTTTGCAGTTTCGATACTTCGCGGACGCTCCGTAATCTCAACTGCCAAAACGGTCGGGCTATTCGGTGTTCCGTATACACTCCATTCCTTCGCAATGTTTTTGCTTCACTATTGTTCTTGTGCAATCAAGTGATTGTTGAGCAACATCAAAATTGCTCAATCACTTTTGCTTCGGAACGTGCCTGCGGCACGCACCTACTATCCCTAAGCCGTTCGTAAAAGCACAAGAAAAACTTATACTCTATAAAGCAAATCTTCATAACTTGGGAATGGTTTGTAAGATTCGCCAAGTAACGGTTCAATTTCATCTGCTACTGCGCGTGCTTCTGCCATTGCTGGAATAACTTTGTCTGCATACGCTTTTGCAACAGCCATTCCGTCGCCGGCAGCTTTTGCAGAAAGATGAACTTTTGAAAGCGACTCTGTTTTTGCAGCCAAATCGCCGGTAAGTGCATCCAATTTTGAAAGCAATGCGCTTTCTGCAGAAGCTTTTGCGCCTGGAACAACCGTTTTAAGATTTGCAACGGTCTGCGAAACATCGGAAATATATTTGTATGCAGCCGGAAGAATATCTTTGTTAATCATTTCAAGCATTGTTTCAACTTCTATATTCAAAAGCTGAGCATATTTTTCCAACTTGATTTCGTAGTGGCTTTCCATTTCTTCTTTTGTGTAAACGCCGGTGTCTGTAAAAAGCTTAACGTTCTTTTCGTCAAGGTAATGGGCAACCGCTTCCGGAGTTGTTCTTAATTCCAAAAGTCCGCGCTTTGCAGCTTCTTTTTTCCATGATTCATCATAGCCGTTTCCGTTGAATACAATTCGCCAATGCGCTTTTACTTCGCGTTCAATCAATGTGTTCAACGCTTTTTCAAAATCTTCTGCGCCTTCAAGTTCATCTGCAAAATGTTTTAAAGTTTCTGCAACAATCGCATTCAAAGTTGTGTTCGGACCAGCCAAAGATGCGTTTGAACCAACCGAACGGAATTCAAACTTGTTTCCTGTGAATGCGAACGGCGAAGTTCTGTTGCGGTCTGTAGAATCCTTTGGAATAGACGGAAGAACATCTACGCCGATTGTCATTTTTGCTTTTGAACCTGATGAATATGGTTTTCCTTCTACAATAGAAGAAAGTACTGCATAAAGTTCATCACCAAGATAAACAGAAATGATTGCTGGCGGCGCTTCGTTCGCACCAAGACGGTGATCGTTTCCTGCGGATGCAACAGAAATGCGCAGCAAATCCTGATTTTCATCAACAGCTTTAAGAATTGCCGTTAAGAACAACAGGAACTGAGCGTTTGATTCCGGTGTTTTTCCTGGTTCAAGAAGGTTTTCACCTTCGTTTGTTCCCATTGACCAGTTGTTATGCTTTCCGCTTCCGTTTAAACCTGCAAAAGGTTTTTCGTGCAAAAGACATTCAAGTCCGTGTCGTTTTGCAACTTTTCGCATAACTTCCATGGTAAGCTGGTTCTGGTCAACTGCAAGATTTGTTGTACTGAAAATAGGCGCCATTTCATGCTGTGCAGGAGCAACTTCATTATGTTCTGTTTTAGAAAGAATTCCATACTTCCACAAAGTTTCGTTCAAATCTTCCATGTATTTAACAATGCGCGGATTCAACGCTGCAAAATACTGGTCATCCATTTCCTGACCCTTAGAAGGTTTTGCTCCGAACAAAGTTCTTCCTGTCATTCTAAGGTCTTTGCGCTGTGCCCACAAATCATGATCAACAAGGAAGTATTCCTGCTCAGCGCCGACAGTTGTTGCAACGTGGCTTACAGTCTTGCCGAAAAGTTTAAGAATACGTTTTGTCTGTTTGTCCAATGCTTCCATAGAGCGAAGAAGCGGGGTTTTTTTGTCCAGAGCTTCGCCGGTGTATGAACAGAAAGCGGTTGGAATACAAAGCGTGTGTTCCTTTATGAATGGATAAGAAGTTGGATCCCAAACGGTGTAACCGCGTGCCTCAAAAGTTGCGCGATGACCGCCAGAAGGAAAAGAAGATGCATCCGGTTCTCCCTTTACAAGCTCTTTTCCGCTGAAAGACATAATTACGCTTCCGTCGTCCTGAGGATTAATAAAAGAGTCATGCTTTTCTGCGGTAATACCAGTTAATGGCTGGAACCAATGCGCATAGTGTGTTGCTCCGTTTTCTATTGCCCAATCTTTCATTGCGTGTGCAACAACGTTTGCAACATCAAGTTCAAGCGGCGTTCCGTCATCAAGTGTTTTTTTCAAAGCTTTAAAAGTTTCCTTTGGAAGGCGATCTTTCATAACTTTCTGATTAAAAACCATGCTTCCAAATAATTTAGGTACGTCTGTCATTGTAACCCCCAGTTTATGTTTTGAAATAAAAAAGGCGATGTGAATTTCAACTAAAAAATTAGATAAAATTCACATCGCCTTTGATGTTGATATTTTTATATAACTTTGCAGAAAAAAAAGCAAGTAATTTTTGCAGAATTCTTAAAAAAATTGCACTTTAAATTTATGGTGATTTCGATAAACTCAATCACCAATTTGTCTGATTATTCACCAAGCGTTGTAATATCCGCTTTTAGTTGCTCTTCTTTAGCGTAAACGTTAAGCGCGTCCAGCATTCCGTCCATATCGCCCATCATAAATGCCGGCAGGTTATGCTGCGAATAATTAATTCTGTGGTCGGTTACACGATCCTGCGGATAGTTGTATGTGCGGATTTTTTCGCTGCGTGCGCCGGAACCTACCATGCTGCTTCTGGCCGCCGCTCTTTCCGCCTGTTTTTTGCTTTCTTCCAAATCAAAAAGCCTTGCGCGTAAAACTCGGAATGCTTTTTCCTTATTTTTAATCTGCGATTTTTCATCCTGCTGAATTACAACAATTCCAGTCGGAATATGAGTCAACCGAACCGCCGAGTCCGTTGTGTTTACACACTGACCGCCAGGACCGCCCGCGCGCATAACATCGATTCGCACATCACCAGGTTTGATGTCAATTTCCGTTTCTTCCGCTTCTGGCAAAACTGCAACCGTTGCTGTAGAAGTCT
>CAYXDA010000102.1:0-7352 GCA_964463615.1 uncultured Treponema sp. | reverse complement strand
ATCTTCCGGAACATGATTTTCTTCTATGAGCCGTCGCATAAAATTGAATTCAGTGTCGCTTGCGCTTGGGAAACCTACTTCAATTTCTTTAAATCCGATTTTTACAAGAAGATCAAAAAATTCAAGTTTCTGTTCAACGCTCATCGGATTCACCAAAGCCTGATTTCCGTCGCGAAGATCAACCGAACACCAGATTGGCGCTTTTGTAATTGTTTTGTCCGGCCAAGTACGATTTTTAATCGGAACAGGTTCAAAAGGACGATATTTTCCATTCGGATTCATAACTGACATATTTTAGACTCCTTGCGCATAAAATAAAAAAAACCTGCCGTCTTCGGCAGGTTTTGCTAATTCCATATTCAACAGAAAATAC
Organism: uncultured Treponema sp.; assembly: GCA_964463615.1. Lineage (GTDB taxonomy): Bacteria > Spirochaetota > Spirochaetia > Treponematales > Treponemataceae > Treponema_D. The sequence goes on along the minus strand of CAYXDA010000102.1, from coordinate 6,979 downwards.
ACACCATCTACCTGAACGGCTATCGAGAGAAAACTAAAGATAGTAGTAGGAGCAATGTGTTTTTCATATAAATTCAGTCTATTGATTTTTAAATATTATGTCAATTAAATGCCAATCAATATCAATCAAATTTTAAAGCCTGCAATACACGTCCAGAAGAATGAAACAGGAATCTTGCATCTGCTTTTCTTACTTGCTTTTTGCAATTGAACAACCATATTAAAAGTTATAAAATATTTTAAGTTTGCGGTGGGCAAACAAAATTTTATTCATTCGGATTTTTTATGCAAAAATTGTTATCTCAATTGCTGCCGTCATTTGCTCATCAGGCGGTTGCAGCAGATGGAACAACAGAGGTTTCTGATTCTGAAATTGCAAACATTGCTGTTACAAATCTTGTTTTTGATTCCAGAGAAGTTGAAAAAGGCGCCCTTTATTTTGCTTTGCCGGGCACACATATTGACGGAAAAGAATTCATTCCCCAAGCAATTGAAAAAGGTGCGAATGCAATTGTTTTTGAAGGCGAAATTCCTGAAAACATTCAGAAAAAAGCAGCTGAACTTATTATAAAACGACATTTGGAAAATGCCATCGGAGAAACTTCTGACGGCAAACCAGTTTTTGATCAGGATGCAAAACATCCGGTTCCGGCATTCATAAAAGTTGAATCAAGCCGTTTTGCGATGTCGCCGATTTCCGACGCGTTTTACGATTTTCCTTCAAAAAAAATGATTGTAATCGGTGTTACAGGAACAGAAGGCAAATCTTCTACAGTTTCATTCATCTGGCAGCTTTTGCGGCTTTGCGGACAAAAAGCGGGTTTTATTTCTACAGTTGAATATTCTTTCGGTGCAGAGGCATTGCCAAATCCGCAGCATCAGACAACGCCGGAAGCGCCAATAATACATCATCATCTTAATGAAATGCTTTTGAACGGATGCAAATACGCTGTAGTTGAATCTTCTTCGCACGGACTTTCAACCCGAACAAACCGGCTTGGAAATGTTCTTTTTGACTGCGGAATTTTTATGAATGTAACATTGGAACATCTTGAATTCCATAAAAATTTTGAAACTTACAGAAATGACAAAGCAAATCTTTTCCGGGCATTAGACAAACATGATCATGTAAAAATAATTGCCGGCGAAAAAGTAAAAATTCCTTCTATTGGAATTGTAAATTTAGAAGATTCCAGCGCAGAATTTTTTATAAAAGCAACAAAAAAGAATGTTTACGGATTTACATCAGAAGGCAAAGCCGGAAGAAGCGCGGCAGAAACAGGAGCAGAAGCGGTTCCGCTTCCAAAGATTCCGGAAAATATCCGCTATATGAAAGCGGAAAACATAGCGGCAGCGCGATACGGACTTGATTTTACAATAAGCGCAGATGGCAAAGACGCTCTGTTTCCGGAAAATTTTGATCCTGTAATTCCGCGCGAACACACAAGATTTTCTGTCCATGCAAAAATTCCGGGCGCATTCAACGCCTATAACATAATGGCTTCTATAATAGCAGTTTCTTCTGTAACCGGGAAAGATTTTTCTACAATTGCAAATTTTGTTCCTGATATTGCACCAATAAAAGGACGAATGACTTTAATAGAAAAAGGTCAGCCGTTTGAACTTATTGTTGACTATGCGCACACGCCAAGTTCTTTTGAAACAATTTTTCCGCCTTTAAGAAAACGCTGTTCCGGAAGAATTTTCTCTGTTTTCGGAAGCGGCGGAGAACGCGACAGAACAAAGCGACCTTTACAGGGAGAAATTGCAGCGCGATTTTGCGACTGTGTTGTTCTTGCAGACGAAGATCCGCGCGGAGAAGATCCTGTTGAACTTTTAACAGAAATTGCTGCAGGAGCGGAAAAACAAGGAATGAAAATGAACGAAAATTTGTTTATCATTCCGGACAGAAAAAAAGCTATCCGCGAAGTTCTTAAAAAAGCCCAAAAAGGCGATATAGTTTTGCTTTTAGGAAAAAGCCACGAAAATTCAATAATTTACAAAGATTATACAATGCCCTACGACGAAATTGCAGAAGCAAACTCCGCACTTTCTGAATTAGGCTATAAATAGGAGAATAATTTGAACATTGCACTGATTTACGGCGGAAGAAGCGGCGAACACGAAATTTCATTGATTTCCGCAGCCGCTATTGCCCGCGGAATTGATAAAAAAAATAAAGTTACGCTGATTGCAATAACAAAAGACGGCCGCTGGTTTTTGCAAAGCGACGCAGAGTACGAACGCATTTTAAACGATCAAAAAACAGCATTTAAAATAGAAGAAAACGAAGAAAATAAAGTTTTTGTCGTTCCGGGCGCAAAAAACAATTCGTTCTGCACAAAAAATGGACCGCTCAATATTGATGCCGTTTTTCCTGCATTGCACGGAACTTACGGAGAAGACGGAACCATACAAGGTCTTTTAGAAATGGCGGACATTCCTTACGTAGGCTGTGCAACAATGGCTTCCTCACTTACAATGGACAAAGAAAAAACAAAACAAATTCTTGAATCATCAGGAATTCCAGTTGTACCATACATCTGCATAAAACGCGCCGACTTAAACAACAGCCAACGTTACGACGAAATCTTTGAACGCTGCATAAAAGAATTAGGTTTTCCTCTTTTTGTAAAACCATGCTGCGCAGGTTCTTCAAATGGAGCGAACAAAGCAAACAATCCGAAAGAACTTTCATTCTATCTTATGGAAGCATTCACCTGGGACGACAAAGTTCTTGTTGAAAAATCAATAAATGCACGGGAAATTGAATGTTCCGTAACAGGTAACACAGAAACCGCAGATCCGAGCGAAGATGCAGAAACCGTACGCGCATACATTCCGGGCGAAATCGCACCAAAACATACTTTTTACGATTTTGATGCAAAGTACAACGATCCGAACGGTGCCGAACTTTTGATTCCTGCAAACATTTCCACAGATTTGCTGGAAACAATCCGACTTACAGCCGTAAAAGCATACAAAGCTCTGGATTGCGCCGGACTTAGCCGGGTTGATTTTTTTATCAGCAAAGATGACGGCGCGATTTACCTGAACGAAGTAAACACAATGCCAGGATTCACACCAATAAGTATGTTTCCTAAAATGTGCGAAAAAGGCGGACTGAACTTCAATTCGCTCATAGAACTCCTGTTGGAAGAAGCCGTTTTGCGCCACAAAGCAAAATCTGCATTAACAACATCAAGATAAAAGCAAGGGCGGAGTCCCGCCCTACGCCTTAAACACTGCGTCGCGGAGCAATGTGCAAACAAGTTCGCACACCGCTCCGCTCCTTAGCGTTTTCGGCTACCCAACCCAGCGGGGCAAAGTTTTTTTGCAATCTGCCCCGCAACGCCCATTTTTTTGGAGAAACTATGTATTCGTATAAACAAGGATGCACTTTTAATTCGCTTTCAGACATAAAAGACAAAAATATTATTGTCATGGGGCTTGGTCTAAACGGCGGCGGCGAAGCATGCGTAAAATTCTTCCTAAAACATGGCGCAAACGTTCTTGCCACCGATATGAAAACCGCCGAACAATTAAAACCGACAATAGAACGCCTTTCAAATGACAAAACAATAGATACTTCCCGCCTGTCATACAGACTAGGAGAACACAAAATTGAAGATTTTGAAAACGCTGACTGCGTAATAAAAAATCCGGGCGTAAAAATAGAAGGCAACAAATATTTAAAAGCAGCAAAAAACATAGAAACAGACATCTCCATTTTTCTGCATTTTACAAAAGCTCCAATAATTGCAGTTACCGGAAGCAAAGGAAAATCTTCAACCGTAAGCGCAATAAACTACGGACTTTCGCAAGCCGGATTCACTTGCTTTCTGGGCGGCAACATAACAGTAAGTCCGCTGACTTTTCTTGAACAGACAAACGAAAAAACTCCGGTTGTATTGGAACTATCTTCCTGGCAACTGGCTGATTTGCGCGGAAGAAAACTTTTAAAGCCAAAAATCTGCATAATTACAAAAATCGTTCCCGACCATCAAAACTGGTATCACAGCATGGAAAAATATGTTCAGGACAAGCGGTTGATTTATGCAGAACAAACTTCTTCCGATTATTCAATCTTTGATTTTGATGGTGATGAACCGGGAACCGGTCCTGAAAACGGCGGAACATGGGGCGATTTTTTTGCAAATGAAACAAAAGGCACAGTTTTGCGATATTCAAAAAAAGAACTTCCGGCCGGTGTTTTCGGAGTTTTTCAGACAAAAGACGATAACGGCAACTTCAGCGGAAAAGCAATTCTTCCGGGCGGAAAGCAGAGCGAAACAATACTGCGGGAACTTATAGTTCCGGGCGAACATATGAAAACAAACGCTCTTAACGCCGCACTTGTATTGCGCCTGATGAATGTTCCCGCAGAAAAATGCGTAAAAATATTAAGCAAGTGGCCAGGAATCGCACACCGACTTCAGTTTTTTTATGAAAATAACGGAATCCGCTTTTATAACGACAGCTGCGCAACAGTTCCGGAAGCAGCGGCGGCGGCAAGCCAGGCATTCGGAAAACCTGTTTATCTTTTAACAGGCGGAACAGATAAAGGACTTGATTTAACACCGCTTTCCAATTCATTAACCGGAAAAAACAAAAATGAAATACAGGTAAAATCGCTTTACCTTTTAGCCGGAAGCGCAACAGACAAACTTATTCCGGAATTAAAACAATCAAACATAGAATACAACGGACCTTTTTCCAGCTTAGACGAAATGCTTTGTGCTCTAAAAAGTGAACTTTCAAAATCGCAGCATAAGGATGACATCGTAGTCTTCAGCCCGGGCGCAACCAGTTTTGGAATGTTTCAGAATGAATTTGACCGCGGAAACCAATTTATGGAAAAAGTAAAAGAAATATTCATTTAAGTTAAATTTCAGACTATTTAAAAATTAACAAATTTGGATTACACTAAAAATATGGACATAAAAAAAATACTTGCTTTATTTATTTTACTTGGTTTGAACTTTTTTGCCACTGCGTTTTCGTTTTCAAAAAATCAAAAATTACAGACAAAAACAGATGAACCGGAAAATCTTTACGTTTTTAAGAAAGCTTATCCGGAAGTTGAATTCAAAAGCGAATATGATACAAATAAAAATGATTATCTGATTTCTGTATTTACAAAAAAAGACGGAACAACATCAGAAACAAAGCTTTATTGGTGCGAAAGCCGATTTTTACCGGAAAACCAGATTCAAAATAAAGAAAAATATCGCAAAATGCTATATAAATATCAGTCGGAACCAAAAGATCCAAAAACATTCACGCCGGAAGAAATCGAACAGATAAAAAATTTCACTTCAAAAGAAAACCGGACGAACGGAGCAATTGATCCGCCGTTTCTGTACAACGCAATTTATGATTGCAAAACCCGTGCATCTACAGAAAGCCACATAATTTCAATTCCTTTTCTGACAAAAACAATAAACGTTCACGAAAAAATTGCAGAACCACTGAAAAGAGTAAGCAAAAAAATAATGTCACTTCCGAAAGATGAAGAAATATCAGATTTTTTCGCAACTCTTACGCGCACGGACGGGTTCAACTGGAGGAGCGTCCGCGACACGCAATCACGCTCTTTTCACAGCGTAGGTCTTGCCATCGATATTTTGCCAAAAGGCTACTATCAGCGAATAATTTACTGGGCATGGCAAAAACAGCTAAGACCAAACGATTGGTTTATGACTCCGCTGGAAAAACGATGGGCGCCGCCTAAAAAAATAATTGAAATTTTTGCGGAAGAAGGTTTTATTTGGGGCGGCACATGGATTGTTTGGGACAATATGCACTTTGAATATCATCCGGAACTTTTAATTTACGCAAAACAATAGCGTTTTTTTATTTAGTTAAAAACCATTCCAAAACAAAAACCGAAATACAACAGACAGATGCAACTGAAAAAAGCCCGCCGCCTAAAAAAGCGACAAAAATTCCCACAATGAGCGCAACAATTCCAGCGGCTGGCACCTGCGTTGCCTGAACAATTGCCGGAAAAGTCATAACTGCCAACGTAATGTATGGAACATAATATAGGAAGGATCTCAAAAATTTATTTTTTATCGGCTTTCGGATTAAAGTTAAAGGCAAAACACGAATCAAATAAGACACAACAAATGAAACAAAAATGTAAATCCATGAATTTCCGCTCATAAAACAACGTCCTTTTTAGCATTATCATTTTGCGTTTCGCCGCCATCACCGCCGTCTTCAAAATCGCAAACCGGCTTTATCAAAGCGCAGGCAGAAGAAATTACAACAGTAAGAATAACGGTTCTTGTTCCGCCGGCAATTTCTTTTATAACCGGAATAACAGAAAATACATAGCTTAAAGCAAATCCACAAACAACACCGCAAGCAATCACAAAACTTTTTTTGCATGGCGGCACAATAATCGCAATAAACATACCGTAAAGCGCAACGCCAAGCGCACTTACAAATCTGGCAGGAAGATGCGTTCCGGCAATAATCCCCAATGAAGTCGCAATACACCAGGCAGGAATTGCACACAAAAGAACGCCATAATTATAAACCGGATTCAAAAATCCTTTTCTTGCAATGGAAACACCGAAAATTTCATCCGTAATACCATAACCAATAAAAAAGCGGTGAAAAAACGGCATTTTCGGATCCAACTTCTGACTAAGAGAACAACTCATCAGAAAATAGCGGGCATTTATAATCAATGTTGCAACCGCAATTTCTATGTAAGTTGATTTTGCTTTAATCGCTGAAAAAAGCGCATATTCACCGGCACTTGCAACATTCAAAAAACTCGCAAAAAAACCTTCAAGCGGATTCAATCCCGCATTTTTAGCAACAATTCCCAAAGAAAACGCAACAGCAAAATATCCAAGCCCAATAGGAACGGCATCTCTAAAGCCTTCCCAAAAAACATTTTTCTTCATAAAGCAAAGATGATTATATCAAATTCAGTACAAAATAAAAACTAGCAGAAGAACAGA
>CAYXDA010000101.1:0-7375 GCA_964463615.1 uncultured Treponema sp. | reverse complement strand
TGGACGGTGAGAGGATCGAACTCCCGACATTCTGGGTGTAAACCAGACGCTCGTACCAGCTGAGCTAACCGTCCAAATCAGTGATTGATTTGTTATGTCTTTACTATATCAAAAACCGATGTATTGTGTCAACTACCAAATGCAATTTTTTTGCTTTTTTTTATTTTTTTTGCAAAATTATTACAGTCAGTTCATCTTTTAAATCCATTCTAATTTTTGAACGCATTAAGAACATAGCTAAGCTTATCTTCCGGAGAAAATTTTCCTTTATGCCCGCTCAAAGAATCATTCAAGTAAATTCTGTCGGCAAGCGTAATTCTTCCCAAATAACATGCAACATCCTCGCCTTTCAGCGATCCAGGAAGCAAAAAAGTCTTTTTTAACCAAATTGTTCCATATTCATGGGGAATAAGACGTTCAAGATTTTTAAGAAGAACGTCATTCATTTTATAAAAATGATCAGAAACACCGCCTAAAAAAGCAGGTTTTTCAAGGAAATGCTCTCAACCTTCAGAAAGATTAATTTTTTCTGAAGCAGAAGAATTATTTTTTGAACAACTGACAGAAAAAAAACAAGCAGCAAAAACAAAAAAAATAACAGCAGAAACTTTATTCAATTTCATACTGTTATTTTCCTTGAAAAACTGTTTATTAAAAATTATTCAATAATTATTTATGGCAGATGCGTCTTTCACACTCTTTATAAATTGCGGATGTTTTTTCAACAATATCCGCAGGAATTTCTTTTATGCTTGGATCGCCGGCAAGATTGTTTTCTTTAAGCCAGTCGCGAACAAACTGTTTGTCATAGCTTGCAGGGCTTCCGCCAACTTTATATTTGGAAAGATCCCAGAAACGACTTGAATCCGGAGTAAGAACTTCATCGCCAAGCACAAGTTCTCCGTTTTCATCAAGTCCGAATTCAAATTTTGTATCTGCAATAATAATTCCGTTTTTATAAGCGTGTTCATAACACTTTTTATAAATTGCAAGAGCGGCTTTTTCAACTTTTGTTCCAAGTTCTTCACCAAGATCTTTTTTCATATAATCAAGAGTTACGTTAATATCATGACCTTCTGCAGCCTTTGTTGAAGGAGTTACAATCGGCTCGTCAAGTTTTTCCGCCTGAGCATATTCTTTTTCAAATTTATGACCAAGAAACGGCTCGCCTTTTTTATACGCATCGTACATTGAACCGAACATATATCCGCGGACAATAACTTCATAAGGAATCATCTTAAGTTTCTTTACAAGAATTGTACGGCCTTCATATTCCGGTTTCTGAAATTCAGAAGGCATATCTTTTAAATCTGAAGAAATCATGTGATTTTTCACAATATCCTTTGTATAATCAAACCAAAAATTTGCAAGAGAGTTCAAAACCTTGCCTTTATCCGTAATCAACGTAGGAAGAATAACATCAAACGCACTGATTCGGTCTGTTGTAACAATAACCATCCTTCCGTCTTCAAGGTCATAAACTTCGCGGACTTTTCCGCTTGCATATTTTTTCATATAAAACTCCTAAATATTTAAATATTTTCTGCTAAAATAAAAATCTTGCGTTCTGTCTGGAATTCATAAAGAATAAAACCAAAGAAACAAGCGCGTAACAAACTGCCACTGAATAAACAACCGGAAGCGCAATGCACATAAGCCACAGAGATTCCAGAACGGCAGGAACAGCAAGAATCAAAACCGCGCAAAATGAATACGCAATAATTCTTTTGATATTTTTTTCCTGTGCTGAACAATAAATTTTATAAGTAATCAGGCTGCAAAGAAAAATCATAGAAAGCATTACGACCGGCTTTACAAACAGAAGATAAAACGAAAATGCCGCAGAATAAGCCGCAATTATGCAATACGGCATATAAATGGCAAAAAAAGATGCAACAACCGGAAAAAATGCTTTTATACGAAATTCAACTGAATCCTTTGTAAGAAAAAAATAAAGTGCATAAACAAGAACAACTGGAAGAGCATATTCTTTAAGAAAATAATAAAAAAAATTCGAAACAAATGAATATTCAGGAATTCTGTGCATATAGGAAAACACCGCTGTAAACCCGCTTACAAGGACGCCTGCGAATGCTCCCAAAGAAATCAGGAATCCATATATTTTTTTATTTGAATGAACGCAGCAAAACGCAAGAACAGTCGGAAACAACAAAATCATGAATAAAAACATAGTATAAAGGTATCACAAAGATGCATTGTTTGCAAAGAAAAAAAGCGTTTTTGTCATGGTTTGCAATTTTTTGCAAAAAAAAATCCCGCAAAATCCAAAACAAATTTGCATTCACTTTGGATAATTTGCGGGCTTTTTATGATTAAAAAAAACTAGGCGATTTCCACTACCCATCCGTCAGGGCCTTTTATTTCTCCCATCTGAATTCCTGTCAAAGTTTCGCGGAGTTTTTCCAAAACCGGACCGATTTTTTCCATTCCGGAAGGAACGTTGATTTCTTTGTCATGGTCAACAATCTTTCCGATCGGACTGATTACCGCAGCCGTTCCGCAAAGTCCGACTTCAACAAAGTCTGAAAGTTCATTCTTATTGATCTGTCTTTCCTCAACTTCAATATGAAGATAATCTTTTGCAACCTGAACCAAAGAACGGCGTGTAATCGAAGGCAAAATACTGTTTGATTTTGGTGTAACAAGTTTTCCGTCTTTGGAAACAAAAATAACGTTTGCACCGCCAGTTTCTTCTATATATGTATGAGTTGCAGGATCTGTGTAAAGATTTTCCGCAAATCCTTTTTTGTGCGCATCCACAATATTGTAAAGACTCATTGCATAGTTCAAACCGGCTTTGATATCACCAGTTCCATGAGGAGCAGCGCGGTCAAGATCAGAAAGTCTTACAACAATCGGTTTTACTCCGCCTTTAAAATAAGGTCCTACAGGAGTTACAAGAATTCTGAACTGATATTCATCTGCCGGCTTTACACCGATTACAGCATTTGAACCGAACATATAAGGGCGAATATACAAAGTTGCACCGGAACCATAAGGAGGAACCCAATCAAGATTTGCTTTTACTGTATCTTTTACAGCCTGAACAAATCTGTCTTCCGGGAAAACAGGCATTTCAAGCCGTTCGCAAGAACTTTTCATTCTTGATGCGTTCAAATCCGGGCGGAAGCATACAATTCTTCCGTCTTTTGTTGTATATGCCTTAAGACCTTCAAAACAAGTCTGCGCATACTGAAGCACACCTGCACATTCATTGATTTTTATAACATTGTCTTTTGTAAGTTTTCCTTTATCCCAAGCGCCGTCTTTATAATCAGAAACAAATCGCTTGTCTGTCTTAATGTAGCTGAAAGGCAAATTGCCCCAATCAAGTTTCTTCTTTCCCATTTTACAACCTCACTATGTCGCGCTTTTATGAGCGTTTTCTATTTAATTTACATTATCACTAGAAAAATGATTTTTCAATGTTTTTGGCAAAGTTATTTTTTCACCTTTATGTTGACAAAAACGCAACAAAAAACGCCCTTAAAAGAGCGTTTTCTGCAACACCAATTATTGAAAATCCAAGTTTTTGCAATCCGTTGAAATCATAAATCTGATATCAGCGGATTTTTCTTAGGAATGCGTCTTTATAACCGGATTTTTTAAATCGGTTCAGAACGGTTCCATATTCGTCCATATTCAACGGGCCAATCATAACCTGCGTTGCATTTCCGCTTGCAAGAGGCACAAGCGTAACAGGATACTGATCTTTATACTTGGCAACAACATCTTCAATATTTTTTTCATCTGCAAGAACCGCAATCTGAACATAATAACTTCCGCGTTCAAGTTCTTTTAGACTGTTCACTGTATATTTTTCAAGTGAAGTTTTTGCTGATGAAATTTCTGTTCTGTTTTTTTCAGAAACAGCAGCAGTCGGTGCAGAAGTTCTGCTTTCAATATTTTTTGTTTCTGATGAATCGATTTCTGTTTGTTCCGGAGGATTTGAACCGGTCGGAACAAGAACAATAGGTTCAAAACTTTCATCTTCCTCGTTTTTTGAAAGTTCCGGTTCATTTTCAACAGCAGGCTCAGCCGGAATTTCGATTTTTTCAGATTTTGAAGGAAGTTCATCAAGTTCATCCAAAGCAACAGCTTCTTCTTTGCCGGATTCAAGATTTTCTTCCGCAGGTGTTTCTGGTTCCGGCTCTTCTGCAATTTCTTCTGAAGGAAGCGCAACAACAGATTTTTCTGCAGGAAGAGAATCAAGGTTATCATCTTCTATGCGTTCGCCTGTAAGCTCATCATTTTCAGCAAGTTGTTCCGGTTCCACAAGTTCTGTTTCTTCTGTATTTTCCGCAGCTTCTATAACTTCCGGTTCTTCCGGTATATTTTCGCTCACAGTTTCGGATTCCTCAGGCACATCTTCTTCCAATTCTGTAATTTCATCCTGAACAATATGCTCTTCCGGTTTTTCCTCCGAAATTTCAGAAGCCGCAATTTCTTCAAGATTTTCCTCTTTTACAACTTCCTGAGCCGGATCTTCTTCAATTTCTTCTACATTTTCAGGTTCAATTTCGCCTTCTTCAGTCTTTTCGTAAACAGGCTCTTCTTCCGGGGTTTCGATAACTTCCGGTTCAATTTCCTGTTCTGATTCCGGTTCCGGCTCTGCAATCTCTTCCACTGATTCCGGTTCAACAGAAGTTTCTTCATCCTGATCGCATTCAGTTTCTTCTTCCGGAGTTTCGATGACTTCCGGTTCAACTTCCTTCTCAGTTTCCGGCTCTGGTTCTGCAATTTCTTCTACAAAAGATTCTTCTGTTTCCGCAGTTTCAGTTTCTTCTGATTCTTCAGATGATTCTGATTCAGGTTCTGAAATTTCTTCAACATAGGATTTAGGTTCATTTTCTTCCGATATTTCTGATTCAGTCTGTTCAGGTTCAACTTCTATAGTAGAATTTTCATCGTATTCTGTTGCAGGAGTTTCCACAACTCCGCCAATCACAGCGGTTCCGGCAACAGCTTCGTCCAATTGACCGGAACGTTTTGTAATTTTAACAACATTGTTCAAATCTTTAGAAAGTCCAAGAAGTTCCGCCGCTTCTGGAGAAAGCAAAATAGCAACTCCTTCAGAAGAATCGATTGAACCGATAACAAGAATATCAACTGTTTTTTTAGTTGCAAGACTTGTTACACTGATTGAATCGCCTGGAAGATAGCCTACGGTTTTTGCAAACACACCTTTTGGCATAGAGCCTTCTTCCGCAACCACAGCTCTTCCGTCTAAGGACGGACTAAAAGAAGTAAAAAGAGTTCCACATAAAAATACGCTTAAAATTATAACAAATAATTTTTTCATACCGTCCCACCTTACGCCTTTTGCTTTATCAATTTATGCAAATACGATGCAAAATCCGCGGCAAATTCACGGACATTTGCTTCTTCGTCATAAGTTATATCTTGTTTTACAGCTCTGCTTGAATCTTCCAAAACCTTGCCGGTTTTTAAAGAAACAAGTTTCCAGCCGATTTTTTTTATAGTTCCAACAGAAACCCGCTGATTTTCTTCCGCTCCGCCTGTAAAATAAAGTTTTATAAGACAGAAGTTGTCAACTGCTCCTTCTACAGCCTCATTGTATGAATCTTTGAAATATTTTTCATCCTGGGCATCTGTATCAGAAACCGCAGCGGCAACATTTGAAACTATAAATCCGTGCTCAAAAAAATAATTCAAAATTTCATCTTCAATTACAAGAGCAGACTCGCAGACTTCTCTAAGACTTTCATTTTTTTGCAGAATTTGAAATGAAAGACTTCCCGCAAATGTTTGGGCAATTGCCGCAAAAAAAAGCGAAACTGCAACCAGAAGTTTTTTCCCCATAGAACACCCCATTTCTGTTTCTTTCTTCTTTTTATCTATCGACATATAAGAAACTTGAGTTTAGCACAACTTTTATATTTTTCTTTAGTATGATAAAATATAAGGCGGATGGGAAAAATGGGTTTGAAGAACGAAAAAAATCTTTACATAATTGGTGCAGGTTTTGCCGGACAGACTATTGCGGACGACATAAAAAGAAAGAAAATTTTTGGTAAAGTCGGAGCGTTTCTTGACGATGATCCGAAAATAATCGGAACGCAGATTGACGGAATTCCTGTTCTGGGACCAATTGCAAATGTTGCGTCCGTGCTGCGCTGCAAATCTCAGGATGAAGCGATAATTGCAATTCCTTCTGCTTCTGTGGAAAAAATCCGCGAAATTTATGAAATTTTAAAGGACTGCGGATTTAAGAATATAAGAATATTACCGGGAATAAGCCAAGTTGTAACTGGTTCTGCACACCTTGTTCAGACGCGAGAAATTGATCCGCTGGACATTTTAGGAAGAACGCCGGTTACAATCTCTTTAAAAGAAAGCCTTGCATACCTGCGCGGAAAACGCGTTTTTATAACAGGAGCCGGCGGTTCTATCGGTTCGGAGTTGGCAAGACAACTTTTGAGCGGCGGTGCGGAACGGCTTTATCTTTTCGGACACGGCGAAAATTCAATTTACCAGATTGACCGCGAACTTAGACTTTTACAGGCGGAAGGTGTCGGCGAAAAAGCAACAATTGTTCCTATAATAGGCGACATGGCAGACCGTTCATATATTGATTATATCATCGGACAGACAAAGTGCGATGTTGTATTTCACTGTGCGGCGTACAAGCACGTTCCGCTTATGGAAGAAAATCCCATAGCGGCAATTGCGAATAATGTTTTTGGAACCAAGAACCTTTTGGACGCATCGCTAAAACATAATGTACAGCGTTTTGTGCTTATTTCAACAGACAAAGCAGTTCAGCCGGTAAGCGTTTACGGCGTTTCCAAAATGATTTGCGAAAAACTGGTTCTTGACACTGCAAAAAATGCTTCCGGAAACAAAAACTTTATGTTTGTCCGCTTCGGAAATGTTCTTGGAAGCCGCGGTTCAATTCTTCCGCTTTTTATGGAACAAATTAAAAACGGCGGTCCTGTAACAGTAACTTCAGAAGATATGGAACGCTATTTTATGACAATTCCGGAAGCATGTTCCCTTGTTTTAAAAACCGGAGGAGTCGGAAAAAACAGCGAAGCATATCTTCTGGACATGGGCGAACCTATAAAAATTATTGACTTGGCAAAGCAAATTATAAAATTCAGCGGACTGGAACCGGAAAAAGACATTGAAATAAAATTTATAGGAAAGCGGAAAGGTGAACGTTCGGTTGAACCGCTCTGGCTGAAAGAAGAAGAACCGGAAAAAACAGAATACGCAAAAATTCTGAAATTGAAAAAAATTGAATTTTCCCATGACCGGCTTGAAAATCTTTTAAATGAGCTGCATCAGGTATGTTTTTGCGAAAATGAAAAGAAAATAAATTTTGATATTT
>CAYXDA010000100.1:0-7403 GCA_964463615.1 uncultured Treponema sp. | reverse complement strand
GACGGCAACGACCATAACGCCGAATCCTGTCGGCCCAGCTAAAGGACTTTCCTAAACGAAAGTCCTTTTTTTTCAAAAAAAATATTTTACATAAAACCTTCTTTTAAAATCAAACTTGCTGTTGACCTAACAACCCAGATAATTTATATTTTTGTATGTGGAGAGAATTCACTTTCTCTGGAGATTTTTTTTATGTCTGCCTTTGACAGTTCTAATTTTTACAGCGGACCTTATTCATTTGATGATGAATTTGAAGACGATTTTAATGACAAATATTCAGATGACATTCTGGATGACATTGATGAGGATTCAGAAAGCTATGAAGAAGCGTTCGATGATGCAGATGATGATATTTATGAACCCTATGATGATGTAGAACCCGAAGACGGATATACAAATCCTTACAAATACGACAGAAATGACTTCGGAGATGAAGAAGAAAACTTCGACGAAGAAGATGAATAAAATAAAAAAAGCGTTTCTTCAGGACGCTCCTGAATGAAACGCTTTTTTTTATTGCCTACGCGTTATGAAAATCCAAAACTTTTCCTGCATGCCAAAGCTTTTCCAAATCATAAAAATTTCTTGCAGCTTCAGACATAAGATGCACAACAACTGAACCGATATCTATCAGATTCCAGTCATCACCATCCGGGCTTTTTCTGCTGGTAACATGAATTTGCATGTCATTTTCTTTTACATAATCTTTTACCTGCTTGCAAAGCCCCTGCCAATGCGCCGATGAATTTATAGTCGCAATAACAAAATAGTCAGTCCAGCTGTTAAGTTCAGAAACATCAAGAACAACAACATCCTTGCCCTTTCCATCCTCAAGAAGCCGTGCTATTTCCAAAGCCTTTTGCTCCGTTGTTTTATTTGCCATTTTTTTCTCCTGCAAATTTTTATATTTCCGCTTAAATTTTAATCATTTTTAGAAGCTCGTACATATCTTCCGTCAAAATCTTTACCAAGTATTACTGTAAAGTCAACATCAGCGGCTGTATCACTTTCTGAGCGGGAAAGATCAACTTCCTCTTCCTGAATATTTGTACAATGAATAAAATCTCCTACCATAGCGGCTATTTCTTTATTTCCAATGTGATCAATGATCACAGTTTTTTCATAATCATTTCTGTCTGCATTTACCGCACTAAGAACATCATAACTTGCATTCTGGAACAGAATAGAAGTATTTCTTGCAAGACCTTGAACCGTAGTTCCGTTTTTAATTTCAAGAACATAAACCCGGCTTGCATAGGTTCCGCTGTTAGAAATAAGCATATTCGTACTTTGCTTAACCGCTTCCTTTATGAATTCACCGTTATTCAGCGGAAAAAGCAATTTTTGCCCGTCAACTATTCTTAGCGGACCTGTAACAGACTGGCGAATCATAGTTTCAGAATCCATTTTAGAAATTTCGGAAAAAAGCCTGTACGCATCATTTTCCTTAAGATTGCAGTTCATCAGCTTAAGAAATTCATTGAAAATTTTCTTTTTGCCAAATATCAAACTGCGCTTATCGTGCAGAACAGAAAAAAATGCGGTTACAACATTCTGGTAGCGTTCCTGCACATCAGAATTGCTTTCCTCTTCATCTCTGTACTTCAAATATGCCGCAACCTTATCACCATCAAGTGTAACCGCACCGGACGGCAAAAGCCAGCGTTCCCCGCTTTCAGAAACAGTATCAACCGGTGCAGGAATAAAAACCCGCAGACCGCCCAACATATCCGTCATCTTTACGAAATTTTTTATATTGAACGTTATGGAAAAAGGAATATTGCAGTCCAAAAGTTTTTCAATTTCGTATTTGTATGTTTCTATACCTTTTTCAAGATAAACGTCATCTATTCTGTCTACACGCCCTAAAGACTGATAAATAGCGCCTGTATTTCCCGGAATATTAACAATGCCGGCTTTTCCGGAAACAGGATAATAAATAAGAACATCAGAAAAAACTGCATTGCCATTTTCATCATCAAGAACGCAAAGAACACGGACAACCTGGTCATTCTTCAATTTTTCAGCAACATTGTCTTTTCTTAATGAAAATGCCATGATTATGCTTACAGCAACTATTATCAAAAGGATAAAAAGCAAAAGCAACGCACCTTTCTGTTCATCTGTAAATCTTATTTTTTTCATACCCCACCCGCTTTCAGATATTTTAAGAGTTCTTCTGTTTCTGGTGCAATTTTCTTTCCTTTTTTAAGAAGATACTCCTTGCTGTCCGAAACAACTTTGCAAAAAAGTTCATCCAAAGAAAGTTTCTTTATGCTTTTCATATACGCATCATCAACATGTTCGCGTCCCGGTTCAATTTTATCTGAAATATAAAGAATTTTTGCAAGCGCACACATTTTTTTCCTGCCGAAAGTATGATTTGCCACCGCCTCAAGAACTTCCGGATCTTCCACCCCAAATTCTTCCTTAAGTTTTACGGCAGCCGCCCTTCCGTGCAACAGTGCAGGATTTTCCATTTCAAGGTCGGAAATCGGCATTCCGTCCTTTTTAACAGTTTTTATCATTTGTTCCGGATCCAATTTTTTACACATATCATGTGAAAGTCCGGCAAGATAACCGGTCTTTTCATCAAGTCCGTATTTTTTGCAAAATTTCCTGCACGTTTCCGCCGTGCGCAACGAATGTTCATAGCGCGACTCGTTAACCGCTTTTTTTACGAACTTTCTGATCTTCTCCGTCACCAAATCAATATTTTCTATCATTTTTATTTACCATACAGACTGTTAGAAATAATATACTGAAAAACCGGCTCCGGAACAAGGTAACGCCAGGCTTTGTCCTTGGCAATTCTGGCTCTTATCTCTGTAGAAGAAACTGGAAAAATGGGATTTCCCACAAATTTATGCGGATACGGAAAATTTTCAACATAGGTTTGATCTGCATAATCTTCTGTGTAAAGTCCAATCGGTTTATTTTCAGTTCCGGTTGTTTCAACTCCATTTTTTTCAGGCACCCGGGAAGCAATAAGCAAATCTGCAAGAGCAGAAACCTTCTCCGGATTTTTCCACTTATAAAACTGAGCGGCAACTTCCTGTCCCATAACAAAAGCAAGCCTGTCTCCGTTCAATTCATCCTTGTATTTTTCCGCAATAAACTGCAAAGTTTCTGATGTATAGGAAATTCCGCCGCGTTCGATTTCACAGGATTCGGCAAAAAAGCGCTGCTTTTCAGAACCGGCCGAAAAAGAGCAGAATCTTTCGATCATCTTCAGGCGGTGCTGTGCGCTTACCAAACTGACAGCCTCTTTATGAGGAGGAATAAAAGTAGGAACAAACAGAAGCTTCTCATAACCAAGCTCACGGACAACTGTTTCCGCAAGCATGGCATGTCCTACGTGAAGAGGATTGAACGTTCCGCCAAAAACTGCAATTCTCATCAGTTTTCACTTCCCGGATACTGAACATTTTCGTCATCAAAATCATCTGAACACATAAAATCCGGAGTTTTTATTTTTTCCGAAGATTCTTTTATGTCTTTCTTACCTTCAAGACGGTTTACAAGTTCTATAATCGCTTTTTTAGCATTTCCAAGTCCAAGATTATTTTGAACAGAAACAGGAATAACAATGGTTTCCGGTTCTTTTTTCTTTATTGAATCAACAATTTCCGCCGCATTTTGTTCAGCGCCCTCAACATCTATTTTATTCGCAAGCACAATACGAGGCTTTTCCAAAAGTTCTTCAGAATAATTTCCAAGTTCTTTTATAAGAGTTTCATAAGCAGTAAGGTAATTTTCATCAGAAGAATCAATCATAAAAAGAAGACATGCCGTGCGTGAAATATGCTTTAAAAAGTCAAATCCAAGCCCAACGCCTTCAGAAGCACCTTCTATAATACCAGGAATATCCGCAATTATTATATCCTGTTCGTCATCAACTCTAAGAACTCCAAGATTAGGAATTTTTGTTGTAAACGGATACGGTGCGATTTTAGGACGCGCATTTGTAAAAGCAGTAAGAAGGGAAGATTTTCCGGCATTCGGAAATCCCACAAGTCCAACATCCGCAATAATGCTAAGTTCCAGCTTTACAGTGCGAACTTCGCCGGGTGCGCCGGAATGAGCATAGCGAGGAGCCTGATTTGTAGAACTTTTAAAATGAACGTTTCCCCAACCACCTTTTCCGCCTTCAAGAAAAAGAAATTCTTTATTTTCATCTTCATCTGTAAAATCGTGAATAAGTTCATTCGTAGCAGCATCGCGGATTGTTGTTCCAGGCGGAACCGGAATGACAACATCTTCGCCGTCCTTTCCGAATCTGTTCCACCCTTGTCCGTCACCGCCATTTTTTGCCTTGAAAATATGATGGTGGCGCAACTTTGAAAGTGTACGCATATTTCTTTTTACAACAAAAATTACGTTTCCGCCTTTTCCGCCGTCGCCACCATTAGGACCGCCATGCGGAATATATTTTTCGCGGCGGAACGCAATACAACCGTTTCCGCCTTTTCCAGAATGAACTTCAATTTCCGCTTCATCAGCAAACTGAAACATCTATTTACTCCCAAAAAAAGTTTACAAAAAAAATACCCGGCGCGAAGAATACTTCAGACCGGGCATCAACAAAATATAAAAACTCTGACTATTCAGCCTTTGAAGGTGTTACAGAGACAAGTTTTCTGTTCATTCTTTCATGAAACACAACATTTCCATCTGCTGTAGCGAACAAACTGTCATCGCCTGCTCTCTGAACATTATCGCCAGGGAAGAATTTTGTTCCACGCTGACGAACGATAATTGAGCCAGCTGTTACAAATTCTCCGCCATATTTTTTTACACCCAGGTTTTTAGGATTAGAATCACGGCCGTTTTTTGCGCCGCTACCGCCTCTAGTTCTTCCCATCTTATTGCTCCTATAAGTTTTTTATTACAACATCAAGATTATCCGGAAATTCTTTTGCAACTGAAATCAAGCCGGTCTGCAAAAAATCTCCAGCGTACTTTAACTTTTCTTTATAAACAGAAGAAAAGCCATCCAAAATCTTAAAACTTACCAATCCCCTTTCGGAACAATCTGTTTTAAGATTTACGCCTTGCAGCTCAGAAAGAACCTGCAACGTTGTACGTATAAGAACCGTAACTGCGCTGCAAACTATATCCGAACCGCGTTCAGCATATCCGGCGTGTCCTTTTGCATCCAAGCCAAGCAACACGCCGCTTTTACTGCGCTCAATCAGCACAGAAATCATTAAGCATTAATAGATTCAACGCGAACGTTTGTATAATGCTGTCTGTGACCAATCAAACGGTGATAATCTTTCTTTGATTTGTATTTAAGAACAAGAACTTTTTTGTCGCGGAAAGATTCTTCTACAACAACAGTAACCTTTGCGCCTTTTACATAAGGTGTGCCAACAGTAACTTTGTCGCCATCGCTTACAAGCAATACTGATTCAATTTCAATTTTAGCACCCTTTTCAGCATCAATAGAATCAACTGTCAATACAGCATCTTTTTCTGCTTTGTACTGTTTGCCCTTATATTCAACAAGTGCGTACATATTTTCAACCTCTGAATTAAAAATCTGGCACAAAACAGCCGCAGTATTTAACGGGTGATACTACAACTTTTGTAACCTAGTTCTATTATTTTATCAAATACAAGAATTATGGTCAATCAGAATTTATAAGTTCCTGTAGTAATTGTTCCGCCATTTGAATAAACATCAAAATTGACAGACTTGTCCACTTTTGAAAGTTCCGCATAGAATTCTTTTAAATTCTTTACAGATTTTCCGTTTACAGCAGTAATAACATCGCCCTGCTGAATTCTTAATGCCGCAGCAGGAGATTTTGGAAGAACATTTGTTACAAGAACACCCTTATTCGTATCAAGTTCAAACTGTTTTTTCAAATCTTCCGTAACAGGAGCGGCAATAAAGCCAGGCCAAAGTTTTCCATTGTCTGAAGAAACTTTTTCCGTTCGTTCTTCAATTTTAATCATAAGTGAAACTTCCTTGCCGTCGCGGATAACTTTGAAATCAACAATTTTTCCGGCTTCAAGAAGACCTACTTCACGCTGAACCTGATCAACATCCTTTACTTTATGCTCTCCGACAGAAACAATATAATCGCCGGGACGCATTCCGCCTTTTTGCGCAGGAGAACCTATAAACACCTGAGCCGCAAGAGCACCATCCAAATCTTTTACACCAAGGGCTTCTTTATAATCATCGGAAGCCGACATAAGGGAAACTCCAAGCCAACCATAAACAATCTTTCCGTTTGAAATGAAAGAATCGACTGCGCCTTTTATATTATTTATAGGAATAGAAAATCCCAATCCCTGCGAACCGCCTGACTGGGAAGCAATCCAAGTGTTGATTCCGATAACTTCACCATAAATATTTACAAGCGGGCCACCGGAATTCCCCTGGTTAATTGCGGCATCCGTCTGAATGAAGTCGTTAATATTGCCGATTCCTGAACCAGAGCGGCCCTTGGCGCTTACAATTCCCTGAGTTACGGACTGGCTGTATCCCAGCGGAGCACCCATCGCAAGACAAATATCACCTGTTTTTACAGCATCAGAATCACCAAGAATTGCAACAGGAATTGATTTATCCTTTGATTCAAACGAAACAAGCGCGATATCCATGCGGGAATCCGAGCCAACAAGTTTTCCTTCAAAATTGCGTCCGTCGTTAAGTTTTATGCTGATTTTTGTAGCATCACCCGCAACATGATTGTTTGTAAGAACGTAAATGATATCACCGGTTCTGCGCACGATAACGCCGGAACCAAGACCTTTCTGCTCATATTCGCGGGTTCTGCCTTTTTTATTTTCGCTGTCTTCCGGAACTCCGAAAAAATATCTTCTGATGTCATCAAAAGGATCTATAGTTTGAACTGTTTTTGTTTCTGTAACATCGACCTCTACAACAGAAGGTAGAACTCCGTCGCTTATAGCGCGGAAAGAATTCTGCAAAGCCTCAACAATTTTCAATGAATCCTGCGGAACAATTGAAGAAGTTTCCGCATACGCCGTGCCGGCCGTACCGACAACAGGAGTTTTGCTGCAAGAAAAGGAAACAACGCCGAATGACAGAACGGCGGCACCTGCAAATCCGATTAAACATTTTTTCCAACTTTTCATTATTATGCCTCCAAAAGACATTTCTAAACAATAAAATTTGAATTTTATATCAAAGCAAATATTAAATCTGCCTTTTTAAAGATAAACATAAAATAAAAAAAAGGTTACAAAATAAAAATTGCCGTCCTGGCAATTTTTATTTAACAAAGAACGGTCAAAAGCGAAACGATTCTTTTCCAAAAACAAATCATTTTACAGAAAAAAAAACTTTCGATCTTTCCTGTCCGTTCTTTGATTCGCTCTCCGCAAACCTCCTGTTTGCGATTTTTTTTCACACTCTTTTATTT
>CAYXDA010000099.1:0-7518 GCA_964463615.1 uncultured Treponema sp. | reverse complement strand
AAATAATATCAAGAATTAAAAAATAATAAATAATTTTTTTTCAGCCTGTGGATAACTTGTGAATAAAACGTGTATTTGTCGTGAATAATTTTTCGTATTTCTTTATAAATAATCATTTTGAAAAAAAGCGACTTTTTTAAGCCGCTTTTGTAAAAAAATATTATCCTAACGAAACAGTTCCTTTCTCATCTATTGAAATAATAGATTTACATTCTGAACAGCGGAATCTTCCCGCTCTTGTTGCACGCAAATGTTTATTGCACATTGGGCACGCAAAAACTTTAGGGAACGCGCTGTTTGTGGCAGGTGCGTTCTGGTTGAAGTAATTAAGCGCTTCTTCTGCTGAATCTTTAATGTTAAAAAATTGAGAAAATCCCAAAAGCTGGAAAACTTCGTAAACTTTCGGCTGTATTTCCAAAAGAACAATGTCGCCGCCTTTCGGTTTGAGCATTTTTAAAAAGGAAGTAAAAGAGCCGATCCCTGTTGAAGAAACATAATTCAATGTGTCACAGTTAAAAATCAAATTGATAAAGCCAGCTTCTATAACTTTTGTAATTTTTTTCTGAAAAAAACTTGAATTGTAAGTATCAATATAACCATTTAAATAAATACGCAGACCATTCTGAATTGAATCAATTTTTTCCAGCGAAATCTTTAAACTGTCATCTTTTTCGTCGTCAAAACCAGGTATAATGTTATTATTAGTCATATAGGCAGGCTCCATTAGTTTTACATTTTTTTTGATTCTTAATTTTACATCACTTTATGTGATAGGTCAAACTTTTACTTTTTTTTTATTTGAACAACATATATAAAATCAAGTAAAATAAAAATATGTCAAAAATAGTGTGTGTTTGTTTCAGCACAACAATTCAAAAGACGATTCAGTTTGAAAATTTGCGTTTGGAAGATGTGAACCGTTCAAAAAATTACATAAAGGACGCTTCCGGAAAAGCGATAAATGCGGCTCGTGTTTTAAATCAACTGGAAAGTGGCTGTGCAACTGTAGTTTGTCCTGTCGGTAAAGAAAATTTTAAAGAATTTATGGAACTTGCAAAAAAAGATTCACTCGGTATTTCTGCGGTAGAAACTCCTGGCCGAACGCGTGAATGCTGGACTCTTGTTGATGTTGACAATCATACTACAACTGAACTTGTGGTTTCGGAGCCTGCTCTTTCAGAAGATTATTCCTGTGCGGAAGAAGAACTTCTTTTTGCTTTGAGAAAAGAAATTGAAAAAGCGGATGCAGTTTTGCTTGCAGGCAGCCGTCCTGGATGTTGGAGTGCGGATATTTATGCAGTTGTTGCGAAAATGGCAAAAAGTGCAGGAAAAACATTTCTTGCAGATTTTTGCGGTAAAGATTTGACTGAAACCATAGAAATTGCAACTCCGGATATTATAAAAATAAATGAACAGGAATTTCTAAAGACTTTTGAACTTTCAAATTTTCCATCGGAAAATCATTTAAAAGATTTGATATCGCAGAAAAGCAAGGCGATGAACAATACATTGATTGTTACCCGCGGAACAAAACCTACATTTGCAGCTGTCGCTGGAGAATTCAGGGAATTTCCTGTTGAAAAAGTAATTCCTGTAAATACAACTGCCTGCGGCGATTCTTTTGATGCCGGCTATCTTTACGAATTTCTTGAAACCCGGGATTTTGAAAGTTCTCTTGCAAAGGGAACTTGGTGTGCGGCCCGCAACGCAGAAAATTTGCGTCCTGGTGCAATTTTTTAGAAAAAACGAAGATAATATTTTCTGCTTTTTTTGTTAAAAAAAACATCTTGCCGTTACGACAAGATGTAAAACCTTATAAGATTTTTGGGCCATCTAAGACTTGAACTTAGGACCAAAGGATTATGAGTCCTCTGCTCTAACCACTGAGCTAATGGCCCGATGTTGTTCTACTATATCAAAAAGTTAATTTTTATTCAACTGTTACTGATTTTGCAAGATTCCGCGGCTGATCAACATCGCAGTTAAGTTCTTGCGCTACATAGAATGCGAAAAGCTGGCACACAACAACCATTGGAATTGCGTAGAATGCCGGATTTTCAATCTTTGGAACAGGAATGAATTCATCAACAATAGATTCAAGTTCTTTATCGCCTTTAACTCCAATTGCAATAACAGGACCTTTTCGCGATTTTATTTCTTTTATTCCGGAAATTACTTTTTCGCGCAAATAATCATCTGGAACAAGGAAAACGCTCGGCGTCTGTTCATTCACCAAGGCAATAGGACCGTGCTTTATTTCGCCCGCTGCAAAGGCTTCTGCATGAACATAAGAAATTTCTTTTAGTTTTAGCGCGCCTTCCAAAGCGATCGGATACATCAGACCGCGGCCAAGATATAAGAAATCCTTACAATGCGCATATTTTTTTGCAATTTTTTTAATTGCGCTGCTGTTTTTCAGAGTTTCTGTTACAAGTCTTGGCAGTTCGGTAATGTGTTTTACATATTTTGCGCCGTCTTCTTTGCTCATTTCGCGTTGACGTGCAAATTTTAGCGCAAGAAGATAGTAAATTATTAAAGTGTTGGAAAACGCTTTTGTGGATGCAACTGCAATTTCCGGTCCGGCATGAATAAAAGCTCCGCCATCGCTTTCGCGCGCAATGGAAGAAGAAACAACATTGCAAATTCCAAAAACTTTGCCGCCCTTTTCATGAATTTCGCGCATAGCATACAAAGTGTCTGCTGTTTCACCGCTTTGGCTTATTGCTAAGAATACATCATCCTTGTTTACGATAGGATTTTTATAGCGCAGTTCACTTGAAAATTCAGAAGAGCAAGGAATTCGTGCGTATTGTTCAATTAAAAGTCCTCCGAATAAACTTGCGTAATAAGAAGTTCCTGCTGACATTGCGGTTATTTTGTTTGTCCGCTTGAAAATATCATCTTCATATCCGCTAAGTTTTGCAGTTGAAGCTTCAAAATCAATTCGACCTGCAAACGCGCGGCTGATGCTGTCCGGCTGCTCGTTAATTTCTTTTTCCATATAAGTGTTGTAGCCGCACTTTTCAGTTTCTGCCGCATTTATTGAAATTTCTTCAACTCTTTTTGAATAATCATTGTTTTCAATGTTAGGGAATTTCAATCCTTGAGAAGTAACTTCAACAATATCGCCATCTTCCAAATAAATTACACGCGAAGTGTTTCCCACAATCGCATTTACATCGGAAGCAATGTAGTATGCACCGTCAGAAATTCCCACAACAAGCGGACCTCCGCGTTTTGCAACAACAATTTTGTTCGGTTCATCAACGCAAGTGATTGCAAGTGCATAAGTTCCAACAACATTATCCAAAGCGGCTTGAACAGCTTCCAAAAGATTTCCTTTATAATATTTTGCAACAAGGTTCGGAATAACTTCAGAGTCTGTTTCCGAATCAAACTTTACGCCTTCTTTTTGTAATGCGGAACGCAATGGTAAAAAATTTTCAATAATTCCGTTGTGAACAACAGCAATTTTTCCATTATTAGAAAGAAAAGGATGCGCATTCAAATCTGTAACCATTCCGTGCGTGGCCCAACGCGTGTGTCCGATTCCCCAAGAACCGGAAAGATCTTTTGGCAAAACGCCTACAAGTTTTTCAAGTTTTCCCGCTTTTTTATATAAATAGAATTTTGGTTCGCCGTTTTCCAATTTTCCCACAACAATTCCAGAAGAATCGTATCCGCGATATTCAAGTTTTTTTAAACCATTGATAAGATAAGGAACAGCATTGTCTAAGCCAACATAACCAACAATTCCGCACATAATTCAACTCCAAATTTATTTTTGAAGGGCGGACAACCGCCCTACGCCTTAAACCTTCGGTTTTCGGCTACCCACCGTACGGGCTCAACCGCCGCCCGTAACGCCTGCTTTTCTAAAGAAAAACGGATATCATAGATTTTACCATAAATCATTTGAATAAAACAATTGAAAAAAGAAGTTTTTGCGCTTATAATATAAACGTGTCAAATTTATATATAGTTGGAACGCCTATAGGCAATCTTGGCGATATTACTTACCGCGCAGTTGAAACGCTAAAAAATGTTGATTTTGTAGCCGCAGAAGACACTCGCCATACATTACAACTTTTGACACATTTGGAAATCCGTAAGCCGTTGATTTCTTGCAGGGCGCAAAACGAAGAAATTGCAGCAAAAAAAATTATTCAGCTTATGGATGAAGGAAAAAACATTGCGTTTGCAAGTGATGCGGGAACTCCTGGAATCAGCGATCCTGGTGCGATTCTTGCAGAACTTGTCAGAAAGGCAGGGCATTCGGTTATTCCAATTCCCGGACCTTCTGCGTTTGCAACATTGGTAAGTGTTGCCGGAGCCGGCGGAAAAACCTTGATTTTTGAAGGATTTCTTTCGCCAAAACCAGGAAAGCGCAGGACAAGATTAAAAGAATTGCTTTCCACCGGCGATGCAATAGTTTTGTATGAAAGTCCGTTTAGAATTGTAAAGTTACTGACGGATATTGTCGATATTAATAGTAATCGCCGCATGGTGATTGGCCGTGAATTGACAAAATTGCATGAAGAGATTGTTGAAGGAACAGCTGCCGAACTTTTGGAAGACTTTGCTTCACGTTCTTCAATAAAAGGGGAATTTGCAGTTTTCATTTCTGGTGTAAAAAAAGTTCAACTTTCTGATGAATCTACCGATAAATAAGGTAGAGGGGCAGGACGGATATGATGATAAACGGAATTGGAGGAATTAATCCTCTTAACAATGTGCAGAAAACAGAGCACACAAACAACACTCAAAAATCCAGCTTCGGAGCAGATTCTGTATCTATCTCAAAGGAAGCAAAGGAAATGGCGGACGCTTATTATTTGAAGCAAGTTGCGTCTGAAACTCCGGATGTAAGAGCTGATCGTGTTGCAGAAGTTAAAGCTAAGCTCCAAAATCCAAATTATTTAAATGATGCGGTAATTGCTTCTGCCGCAGACAAAATCATGGAAAGTTTTGGCCTTTAATATGGTCAAAAAGCAACTTATTTTGCTAAAATTTTAACTT
The DNA here is from genome assembly GCA_964463615.1 of uncultured Treponema sp. GTDB lineage: Bacteria > Spirochaetota > Spirochaetia > Treponematales > Treponemataceae > Treponema_D. The sequence continues at coordinate 2,499 of CAYXDA010000099.1, read as the reverse complement.
GATATGATATTAAAGGCGGAACAAAAATTCCGTCTTTTTTGTTTTTCTGAACAGAAGTCTTGCGGTGGTTGAGCGAAATAAAACCACAATAATTTTACGGTCATTTTTACGCTCGGTGGCCAGTTTTTTTTTCTATGTCCGATTTGATTTTTAAAATTTCGCCGAATATCGTTCTTGGGTCGTACACATTAAGCCGCCTTGCACAGTACGTGCGCGGTTGGGGTTCAAAATTTATGATTGTTCTGGATCCTGTTTTAAAGGATTTTAATCTTGCAGAAAAAATAACCCAACCGCTTTCGGAACGAAAAATAGATTTTTTTATTTATGATAATTTTTCAGATGGCGCAACAACAAAAGATGTGGAGAAAGCGCTTGTTTTGGCAAAGCAGAGTCATGTGCATGGTATTATTGCAGTTGGCGGCGAAAAAGCGCTTCATGCAGGATGTGCAATAGCTGCGCTTTTTAATGAAAACCGCAGTATTTATGATTTTTTGGATGATTCGCTTCCTGCGCCTTCTTCAAAATCAATTCCTTTGATTTGTATTCCAAGCACAATGCGCGCTCCTTATGCATTCACAAATTTAATTCCGCTCATTGATTCAAGAAATCATCATATAAAACAGTTGAAAATTCAAAATGCGGTTTGCTCATTAATGCTTTGGGATCCGAATCTTGCGCTTTCGCTTACGGAAAATCAGATGGCTTCGCTTTCGCTGGAAACATTTTGCATCGCTACAGAAGCATATCTTTCTCAAAAGGCAAGTTTTTTTAGCGATATGTTCTGCGAAAAATCGTTTGAACTTTTAGGTTTGGGAATTAACGATAAAAAATCGCTTGATATAGCGGCTCCGCGCGAACAACTGCTTGAGCAAGGCGGATGTATGGCTTCTCTTGCCAGTGCAACAAGTTCAATCGGGATAGCAAGTCTTTTGGCTTTGGCAATAAATTCCCGCTACAAATTAAGCCGTTCTCTTGTGGCAACAATTCTTTTTCCGTATGAAATAGAAGAAGTTGCAAAATTCAAACTTGATAGAATTGAAAAAATAGCACATTTTTACGGCGCGGCTGAAGAAAACGTAAAAAAAGAAGATGCGGTTCTGGCTCTCTCTGAAAATATACGGCAAGGCATAGCCCGGGCAAATCTTCCTGCAAGGTTAAAAGATTTAAATCTTTCAATGGAACAGCTTGCAATAAGCGCAGAAGATGCGGGACAGCTTGATGTTATGTCTTATCTTCCGCGCAGTATGACTACAGATGAACTTTTTGAAATTATGAAACAGGCTTATTAAAAATGATTGATCCGAATAAATTATTTCAGCTTTCTGGCGGTCAGAAGCGAAGAAAATTGGCACTGACTTTTGGTGCGCTTGAACGTGATATTGCAGGAATTCCTGAAAAAGGAATGGAATACAATTTTTCTTCAATGAGCCGTGCGGATTATACAAAAAAAATAACGGAAATTCTTTTGGAAGATCCGAAACTTCCGCTGGAAGAAGCGGCTGAATTAACAAAACTTCTTTCCGAAGTGCCTTTTGATGAGCGCAGAATTTGCAATGCAGCGAGGAATTCGCTTCTTAAAATAATCGGAACTTTCCCCGCTGAATGGGATTTGGTGATTGCGCCACATGCAAGTCCTTTTGACGAAAGCGGCGTTGTGCGAAAACGCAGTTTTTTTCCGGGAGTTTGCGTTTATGCGGAAGATATCCGCTCTCCGTTTAATATTGGTTCTATTTTCCGTACTGCAGAAGGATTGGGAGCGGAAAAAGTTTATATTTCGCCAAATTGTGTTGATCCTATGCAGCCGCGCGCTGTAAGAAGCGGAATGGGCTGTGTGGAAACTATGGGGTATGAACGAAAGGCTTTGGAAGAACTTTCACAGGATGTTCCTGTTTTTGCTTTGGAAACGGGAGGAACTTCAATAGAAGAATTTGATTTTCCGGAAGCCGGGATTTGTATAATTGGTTCGGAGGAGCTTGGGGTAAGTCCGCAGGCGCTTAAGCGCGCAACTTACGGAACCGTTACAATTCCTATGACTGGATTGAAAGCATCTTTGAATGTCGGCGTTGCATTCGGAATTTTAATGCAGAAATGGTGTGAATTTTTGCGGAAAAATTAAATTTGTGTCCGTCTGAATGCCTTTTCCAATTTTTCTGAAATCTCTGAAAATTCTTCTTCCGAAGTAATTTTAAATTCGGATAAAACTTCCGGCTCTATTTGATAATAGTCCATTTCATAATCCTGATAGTGACTTATTGCATCTGCCAGGTTTATAACGCAAATTAAAGTTTTCAGGTCTTTGGGCGCTTTTTCAATATTGTGATGATAGCGTATTGTGTTAATAAGTGTTTTCGGAAAGTTCCATTTTTCTGCAATTACGGCACCGATTTCGCCGTGATTTACGCCGGAAACTATTTTTTCAATAAGTTCCGGTGAAACATCTTTTTCTTCGCAGATATTTTTTAAATTTTCAAGAAAATCCGGATGCGCACCTTCAAAAAT
>CAYXDA010000098.1:0-7562 GCA_964463615.1 uncultured Treponema sp. | reverse complement strand
CAGAACTTACTCACAAAAGACGTCTTTCTGCGTTGGGTTCTGGTGGTCTTTCGCGCGATCGTGCCGGATTTGAAGTTCGTGATGTTCATTATTCTCATTATGGAAGAATGTGTCCTATTGAAACTCCTGAAGGACCAAATATTGGTTTGATTGTTTCTTTGGCAATGTACACAAGAATTAATGAATATGGATTCTTGGAAGCACCGTTCCGTAAAGTTGAAAATGGAAAAGCAACGGATAAGGTCGAATATCTTTCTGCAATGGATGAAGACAAATATTATATTGGTCAGCTTGTCCCTGGGATGAAAGAAGACGGCTCATTCCCGTCTGATATGATTTCTGTTCGACGTCGCGGCGATTATACTCAGCGTTCTGTAAAGGATGTTCAGTATATTGACGTTTCTCCACGCGAAGTAATTTCTGTATCTGCTTCGTTGATTCCGTTCCTTGAACACGATGACGCTAACCGTGCGCTCATGGGTTGTAACATGCAGCGACAGGGCGTTCCTTTGTTGTTCCCGGAACCACCTTATGTTGGAACTGGTATGGAGCGCAGAACTGCCTACGATTCTGGTGTTTTGGTAAAGGCTAAATACGAGGGCGATGTAACTTATGTTTCTTCTGAACTTATAAAAATCAAGCCGACAGATTCTTCTGCTGGAGATGTAAACGAATATCATCTTATTAAATATCAGAGAACTAATAATGATACATGGAATCATCAGCGTCCTACTGTAACTGTTGGTGAGCATGTGAAAGCCGGTCAGGTTATTGCTGATGGTCCGGCTACATTTAATGGTGAACTTGCGCTCGGTAGAAACCTTCTTGTTGGATTCGTTCCGTGGAACGGCTATAACTATGAGGATGCTGTTTTGATTTCTCAGCGGGTTGTTCGTGAAGATATGTACACGACAATTCATATTAAAGAATTTGAGACAGAAGTTCGTGAAACAAAACTTGGTCCTGAAAAGATTACACGTGATATTCCGAATACTGCGGAAAAAGCTCTTGATAATCTTGATGCGGAAGGTATTGTACGAATTGGTGCCAAAGTTCGTTCAGGTGATATTCTTGTTGGAAAAGTAACTCCTAAGAGCGAAACTGAAACAACTCCTGAATTTAAGCTTTTGAATTCTATTTTTGGTGAAAAAGCTAAAGAAGTGCGGGATTCATCTCTGAAGCTTCCGCATGGTGTTGAAGGTGTTGTAATTGATGTTCAGCGAATGAAACGAATGGAAGGCGATGAGCTTTCTCCTGGTGTTGATGAAGTTGTAAAAGTAATTATTGCAAATAAACGAAAGCTCCGCGAAGGTGATAAAATGGCCGGACGACACGGAAACAAGGGTGTTGTTGCGCGTATTTTGCCTCCGGAAGATATGCCTTATTTGGAAGACGGTACTCCGCTTGATGTTTGTTTGAATCCGCTTGGTGTTCCTTCCCGAATGAATATTGGTCAGATTATGGAATCTGAACTTGGTGTTGCAGGAAGATATTTGAATCAGTTCTTTGAAGCTCCTGTATTCCAGTCGCCTAGTCAGGAACAGATTGCAGAAAAATTGAAGGAAGCTGGACTTTCTACTGACTGTAAGCAGATTGTACGATCTGGTCAGACTGGTGAACCGTTTGTAAATCCAATCTTTGTAGGTGTAATTTACTTTATGAAACTTCACCACTTGGTTGATGATAAAATGCATGCCCGTTCAACTGGTCCTTACTCGCTTGTTACTCAGCAGCCTCTGGGTGGTAAAGCTCAGTTTGGTGGACAGCGTCTTGGAGAAATGGAAGTTTGGGCTCTTGAAGCATATGGAGCGGCAAATTGTCTTCAGGAAATGATGACAATCAAGTCTGATGATATGACTGGTCGTTCAAAGATTTATGAATCTATTGTGAAAGGCGATCCGTCAAGTCCTGCTGGTGTTCCGGAAGCATTCAACGTAATGGTTCAGGAACTTAGAGGTTTAGCTCTTGATTTTACGATTTATGATGAAAAGGGCAAGCAGATTGCTCTTACAGAACGCGATCAGGAATTAATTGATAAAGCCGCATCTGGTTTTGACAAGGAGAATGCAAATGCGTGATATTCAGGATTTCGCAAGCCTTAAAATTAAACTGGCTTCGCCGGAAACTATCCGTGCATGGTCTTATGGTGAAGTAAAAAAACCTGAAACTATAAATTATCGAACTCTTCGTCCGGAGAAAGACGGACTTTTCTGCGAGCGCATTTTCGGAACTACAAAGGAATGGGAATGTTACTGTGGAAAATTCAAGTCAATTCGCTATAAAGGTGTAATTTGTGACCGTTGTGGTGTAGAAGTTACTCATTTTAAAGTTCGCCGCGAAAGAACTGGTCATATTGAACTTGCGGCTCCGGTTAGTCATATTTGGTATTATCGTTCTGTTCCAAGTAGAATGGGACTTTTGCTTGATATGCAGGTTGCCCAGCTTAAAGCGGTTCTTTATTACGAAAAATATATCGTAATTGACGCTGGCGATACAGACTTGAAAAAGATGCAGCTTCTTACAGAAGATGAATATATTGAAGCTCGAGAACGTTACGGTGAAACATTTACTGCTGATATGGGTGCGGAAGCAATAAAAACTTTGCTTGATTCCATTGATTTGGATGCTCTTGCGGCAGAACTTCGTTCAAAAATGATAGAAAAAGGTCCTAAGTCGGATAAACGCTTGTTAAAGAGAATTGAAATCGTAGAAAATTTCCGTTCTTCAGGAAATAAAGCGTCTTGGATGATTTTGGATGTAATTCCTGTTATTCCGCCGGATCTTCGTCCGATGGTTCAGCTTGATGGCGGTCGTTTTGCAACATCAGATTTGAATGATTTGTACAGAAGAGTAATTAACCGCAATAACCGACTTAAAAGATTGTTGCAGCTTTCTGCTCCGGATATCATTATCCGCAATGAAAAGCGAATGCTTCAGGAAGCGGTTGATGCGCTTTTCGACAACTCAAAGAGAAAACGTTCTGTAAAAGGTGCTTCTAACCGACCTTTGAAATCAATCTCTGATATGATCAAAGGTAAGCAGGGTCGTTTCCGTCAGAATCTTCTTGGTAAGCGAGTTGACTATTCTGGTCGTTCCGTAATTGTTGTTGGTCCGGAACTTAAGCTTTGGCAGTGCGGACTTCCGACAAAAATGGCTCTTGAACTTTTTAAACCATTTATAATGAAAAAACTTGTTGATAAACAGGTTGTTTTCAATATTAAAAAAGCAAAAATGCTTGTAGAGCAGGAAGCTCCGGAAGTTTACAGTATCCTTGATGAAGTTGTTCGTGAACATCCGGTTATGTTGAACCGTGCTCCGACTCTTCACCGACTTGGTATTTTGGCTTTTGAACCGGTTCTTGTGGAAGGAAAGGCGCTTAAGCTTCATCCTCTTGCTTGTAAATCGTTCAACGCTGACTTTGACGGTGACCAGATGGCTATTCACGTTCCTTTGACTCAGGCAGCTCAGATGGAATGTTGGACATTGATGCTTTCTGCGCGAAACTTGCTTGATCCGGCAAATGGAAATACAATTGTTGCTCCTTCTCAGGATATGGTTCTTGGAATCTATTATATGACTTCAATAAAACCGACTGCAAAGGGAACCGGAAAACGTTTCTGCTCTTCTAACGAAGCACGTCTTGCTGCGGAATCAGGAGCAATTGAATGGCAGGCAAAAATTTCAGTTCCTGCTCCAAAAGACTGTTTTGAAGGTGGAAAATATTCCTGGGATGGCAAAGAATTTAAAGCCGGCGATGTAATTGAAACAACAGCTGGAACATTGGCTTTTAATGAAGCTATGCCGGAAGACGTTAAGTTTGTTAATAAACAGATGGGCGACAAGGCTTTGAAAGCTATGATTGAGCATGTTTATCATACTCAAGGTCCGTGGCTTACAGTTCAGATGCTCGATGCCATCAAGTCTGTTGGTTATAAGAATGCTACTTTCTACGGTGCGACTCTTTCTATGGATGACATTATCATTCCTGCAGAAAAGAAAGATATGATTGCAAAAGCTGATTCAGAAGTTGCAAAAATTGTAAATGATAACGCTCACGGTATTATTACAGATGAAGAACGGTTCTCTAAAGTAACTGATATTTGGGCCAGAACAAATGAAAAACTTACAGAAATTATGTACGATAAAATGGCTAAGGATAAGGACGGTTTCAATACTATCTATATGATGGCTACGTCTGGTGCCCGCGGTTCTCGTAAACAGATTTCTCAGCTTGCTGCTATGCGCGGTTTGATGGCTAAGCCGGGTGGAGATATTATTGAACTTCCTGTTAAGTCAAACTTTAAGGAAGGTCTTTCGGTAATTGAATACTTTATTTCTTCAAACGGTGCTCGAAAAGGTCTTTCGGATACAGCGTTGAAAACAGCGGATGCTGGTTATATGACAAGACGTCTTGTTGATGTTGCGCAGGATGTTGTTGTTAATGAAGAAGATTGCGGAACAATCAATGGTATTGATTACGAAGCGATTAAAGAAGGTGATGAAATTACAGTTCATCTTAAAGATAGAATTGTAGGTCATTATACAATTGAACGTGTTGTTCATCCGATTACAGGCGAACTTATTTGCGATGTAAACCAATATATCGACGAAGCTCTTGCTGCAAAGATTGAAGATGCCGGTGTTGAAAAAGTAAAACTGAGAACAGTTCTTACTTGTGAAGCTCAGCATGGAATTTGCGTTAAGTGTTACGGACAGAATCTTGCAAGAAACAAGATTGTAGAAATTGGTGAAGCTGTCGGAATTGTTGCCGCTCAGTCAATCGGTCAGCCTGGTACTCAGCTTACTTTGCGAACATTCCACTCTGGTGGTACTGCGGATAAAGCTGTAGAAGATAACAGAATTGTTTTGAAATACAATGCTATTATCAATGACATTCAGGGAACTCACGTAGAAAAAGATGACGGAACTTGGCTCTTTACTCGTAAAGGCTTTATGAAAGTTCTTCGCATTCTTGATACAGTAAAAATTGAAAAAGGCGATAAACTTAACGTTCAGGACGGAGTCAGCCTTTTGAAAGATTCTGTTCTTCTTTCAAGAAATGGAAAGGATGTTACAGCTCCAGTTTCCGGAAAAATTGTTATCAAGGGCGATGAGATTTATATCACAAATAAAGAAGTTAAGGTTGAAATCAGTAACGGTTCTAATATTCATGTGAAAGTTGGCGATATTGTAAAAGCCGGTTCTTCACTTGGAACATTTGAACAATATTCTGATCCGATTATAGCTGAAAGTGACGGATATGTTCATTTTGAAGATATTATTCCGGGTTCAACTTTGTCTGAAAAAGTTGATAATGCATCTGGCAGTGTAGAGCGCACAATCACAGATTTGCACCTTGATATTAAGCAGCCGCGCATTATTATTACAGATGAAGCCGGAAACGAACTTGGAAGTTATTATCTTCCGGCTGGTGCTGTTCTTTCTGTTGATGACAAGCAGCAGATTAAGGCTGGTGATACACTTGCAAAGATGACGAAGGAAGCGACAAAGTCACAGGATATTACTGGTGGTATTCCTCGTGTTACAGAATTGTTTGAAGCACGCAGACCGAAAGTTCCTTGTGTTCTTGCTCAGATTTCCGGTGTTGTTAAGTTCAAGGGAATTCAGAAAGCAAAAAGAATTGTAACTGTAGAAGATGAATTCGGAAAAGTTTATGAGCATCTTGTTCCTACAAACCGACATATGATTGTTCGCGATGGTGACCGTGTGGAAGCCGGTGAAGCATTGTGTGACGGAGCTCCTAATCCTTCTGATATCCTTGCAATTCTTGGAGAAAATGCTCTTCAGAATTACTTGATGAAGGAAATTGATGCGGTTTATCGCGCTCAGGGCGTAAGTATCAATGACAAGCATATTGGTGTAATTATCCGCCAGATGTTAAGAAAAGTAGAAATTGTTGCTGTAGGTGATACAAAATTCATTTACGGTCAGCAAATTGATAAATGGAAGTTCCATGAGGAAAACCGTCGTGTAGTTGCAAATGGTGGTCAGCCTGCTGTTGCGCGTCCTATGTATCAGGGTATTACAAAGGCTGCGTTGAATGTTGATTCATTCATTTCGGCTGCTTCGTTCCAGGAAACAACACGTGTTCTTACGAATGCCGCAATTTCCGGAGCAACAGATGGCCTTCATGGTATCAAGGAAAACGTTGCTATTGGTCATATGATTCCTGCCGGAACAGGAATTAAAAACTATAAGAATGTCAGATTGTTTGATGAAAGCGATAAAGATCTTGATGTTCAGATGAATGAAATTCTTGAAAAGCGGCGATTGGAAAAAGAGCAGGAAGAAAACAGTGTTATTGAGCCTGTTTTTGAAAGTGAAGAGTCCGATTAATTATTCAGAACTTAAGTTTTGAATTGCTTGTTGAAAATTCTTGCAGATTAAAACTGCAAGAATTTTCAAGGAATTTGCATAGAATTCTATTGAATTCATTTTATGAATTCAATAGAATTGTAAAACCTATCGCTATAGGATTTTTGTTTTGCAAATCTTCCGGGGTGCTGACCGGATATAAAAATAGGAGAATAGGCGATGCCTACAATCAATCAATTAATTCGTCATGGACGTCAGTCAGTGGCAAACAGAACTAAGTCTCCCGCGCTTGAGTCTTGTCCACAGAAACGCGGAGTTTGTACTCGTGTAATGACTGTAACTCCAAAAAAACCGAACTCTGCGCTTAGAAAAGTTGCTCGTGTTCGCTTGTCAAATGGTATTGAAGTAACTGCATACATTCCTGGTATTGGTCATAATCTTCAGGAACACTCTGTAGTTCTTATCCGCGGTGGTCGTGTAAAGGATCTTCCTGGTGTGCGCTATCATATTATTCGCGGTACAAAAGATACATTGGGTGTAGAAGACAGAAAACGCGGCCGTTCTAAATACGGTGCAAAAAGACCAAAGGCTTAATGGAGGACTAAGATGGGAAGACATAAGAAATCAATCGAACGTCCATGTATGCCAGACGTTAAATATAACTCAAAAGTTATCACAAAATTTGTTACCCGCATGATGCTTGACGGAAAAAAATCAACTTGTACAAAAATTATGTACGATGCATTGGATAAACTTAAATCAAAGACAGATAAGGATCCGCTTGAAGTATTCCTTAAGGCTGTTGATAACGTAAAACCAATGGTTGAAGTAAAGTCTCGCCGTGTTGGTGGTGCTACATATCAGGTTCCGATGGAAATCCGTGAAGCTCGTCGCGAAGCTTTAGCTATGCGATGGATTATTGGAGCTGCTCGTTCCCGCTCTGGTCATGGAATGGCAGATACATTGGCTTCTGAATTGCTTGATGCATTCAATAATACAGGAACAGCTTTCAAGAAAAAGGAAGATGTTCATAAGATGGCGGAAGCAAATAAGGCTTTTGCTCATTTTAGATGGTAGATTGAGTTGCTTTTGTGCAGAAAGGATGTTTCGTTCTGGAACGTCCTTTTTTTTATTTTAAAAGTTGTTTGCAAAATATTTTTTTAGTATTGAAAATATTTTAAAAAAATTGTATAAATATAGAACTTGCACTCTCTAGAGTGTTATAG
>CAYXDA010000097.1:0-7665 GCA_964463615.1 uncultured Treponema sp. | reverse complement strand
AAGGCATAAACAGTATGAACTGCCGCTACATTCAAGGTTTTTATTATTCCAAACCGCTTCCGCAAGAAAAATTCATTGAATACCTTCAGGAAAACAACAACGCAAATCCTGAATAAACTGCGGGTTAGCGGTTTGCAAACCCGCTTAAATTAATTTACTTTTTAATCAAAGTGTCTACCCAAGAACGGATTTCGCTTTCACCGGCATACGTTCCAAAACGCTTTCCGTTAAACCAGTTTCCGTTGTTGCTTCCTGCAATTTCGCAAAGAACCTTGTCGCTGCTTCCAAGTCCGGAACTCATTGAAGTTGCAAACGGAACCACAGTTTTGCCTGCAAAATTATTCTGCGTTACAAAACCGTTTACAGGCCAAGCCGCCATTCCCCACCAAATCGGATAACCAATAAAAATCGTATCGTATCTGCTTAAATCAATTACAGAACTTGGCGCAACTTTTGAATCAACTTTTTTCATACCAGATGCGGTTGCCTGTCCGTTCCCTTTTGAACCAAAAATCGAATCGTGTTCCTTTACAACTCTGCTGTTTCTGTCATTCCAATTCAAATCTGCCCGCGAATACGGCTTTGCACTTTCTATTTTAAGTAAATCCGCATTCAAATAAGACGCAATTTTTTCTGCAACCGCTTTTGTTGTTCCTGTATCAGAATAATAAGCAACAAGAATTTTAGATTTTTCATTTGAACTTGAAGAATCAGCAGCGCAAACCGCTCCCGAAAGAATCAATGATGAAGTCAAAGCCATTAATAATTTTTTCATAACATTTTCTCCTATAAAACAATTTCTCTTCAGAACTTATAACTGAAATATAAAACTAAAAAAAAAAGAATGTACAATACAACTTTTTTATGTTCAGTATAAATTGTAATTATACTGAAAGTTCGATTTTATTCGGAACGCGCAAAGCGCGCAATTACAATCCCCGCTGCAAATCCGCTTTTAAAAGTTTCAAATTTCCCAATTTCACGTTATATTATAATTTATGGAACAAAACATTATCGAAAAAACTCTTCTAGAAAACATTCACAACCAGAATGCTTTTTTTATTTTTCCAACACAAACTGCCGCAGATCTTTGGGCAGACAAAATTGTTTGCGAAAGCAGCGTAAAATCCGTTGCGATGGAACGCTTTTCAACCTGGGACAAATTCAAAGGCTCTTCAATTCGCGGTCAGCAACAAAAAAAACGTTCCGTTCCTGCGGCAATGCGCTCAATATTTGTTTCCGAACTTATCGCACAAAATGCAAAAGAACCGTTCTTAAAAAATCTTATTGTTCCTGAACACGCAAAGTCCGCCGAAAGTTTTGCAAACTGGATTCAAACTCTTCTTCCGCCGCTTTTTACCTGGAAAAAACACTTTGAAAGCGCAAATCTTGTTCCAGACGAAGAAGATACAGATTTGCTTGCACTTTACGAACGCTACAATAATTTTCTTGAAGAACACAACTATTTCGATCCGGCTTGGGAAACTCCGCCGTTCAAACCGGACGGAAACCACTATTTTGTCTTTTTTCCGGAAATTCTTTCCGACTATTTTGAATACGAATCTATCTTGGAATTTTCCCCGGAAAGCATTACAACAATTCATGTTCCTAAAAAAAATCCCGCTGAAAATCAGCAAAAAGTTCATCTTTTGCCGAATTCGCGCACAGAAATTCGTTCCGTTTGCCTTTTCCTGCGCAATCTTTACGAAAATAAAAAAATCAGCTGGGATCAAATTGCCGTAAGCGTTCCGGATGTGCAAACATATCTTCCATACATTGAACGCGATTTCAAAATCTACCAAATTCCTTTTGTAAGCCGCAATTCCGCTCCACTTGATTCAACTGGCGCAGGCAATTTTTTCAAACAGGTTTTAAATTGCAAACAACAAAATTTCAGCTTTGAATCAATCAAAAATCTTCTATTAAATAACAATCTTCCGTGGAAAAAAGAAATTCCGGCATTCAGCCTTATAGAATTTGGAAAAGAAAACAATTGCGTCTGCAGTTTTGAATATAACAGCGAAAAAATTGATATTTGGGAAAAATCTTTTTCCCATCCTAAAAAAAATCCCGATGAACAGGCCCGCCGATTTTATTCAATTCTAAAACAAGACATAAATCAACTTGCAAATTCAAAAACGTTCACAGAAATCAGAACAAATTATTTTATTTTCCGCGAACATTTTTTTGATATGTCCGGATGCACAGAAAAAACAAACAATATTTTAAGCCGCTGCATTACAGAACTTGGTGAACTTATAAAACTGGAAGAAGACAAAACAAACAATATCCGCCTTGAAAATCCATTCGCTTTTTATACAAATTATCTTTCCGGAATAAATTATCTTGCACAGACAAACAAGCGCGGCGTTCAAATTCTTCCATATAAATTATCGTCGTGCGCACCTTTTAAAGCGCAAATTGTTGTAGATTCAAGCCAGAACGGTCTTTCCGTAATCTACAAGCAATTTTCCTTTTTGCGCGATGATAAAAGAAAACTTTTAATGGAAGGAAAAGATGACCCGAATGTTTCTGAACTTTTTGTAAAACTTTACGGAATGAATTCTACTGAACAACCGGTTTTTTTTACTTGCGCAGAAAAAACTTTTTCAGGATATGCGCAAAGTTCCAGTTATCTTACGGAAATAAAACTTTCAAACAATAAAACTAAAGAAAAAGACGAAGAATTGGAAAATCTTTTGCAAAACGACTTTTATCTTGATGAAAAAAAATATTTTTTGGACTTTTCTAGTAATTTTCCAAAAAATATATATTCAACACAAAAAAAAGGCGAAGAATTTTGGGAAAAAAGCCAAAAAACAACAGAACAGGATATTTCAAAATCAATTGAAATTGAAAAAAATAAGATTTTTGCGGGAAATCTATTTTCAGAAAGCAAAGAAATTCAAATTTCAAGCACAACTTTAAGAAATTTCTTTGCATGTCCACGCCTTTGGGCAATTGAAAAAGTCGGAAATCTTACAGAACAAATAAATGTTGCAAAAGTTGCTGATCACAGAACTTTGGGTAATCTTTACCATAAAATTTTTGAACTTTTCTGCAAAGAACTAAAAAAACAAAACCTCCCCCTTCAAACAGAAATCTTGCCACAAGGTGAATCTTTGCCGGAAAATTATAAAAAAATTCTTTTTGAAAACATAAAACTTGCTCTTCAAACGGAAAAAAACAGCTATCTTACAAAGGAACTTTTAAAAACAACAGAAACCGCAATTACAAAAACGGTAACAAACGCAATTCTGACTTTTTCAAAAATATTCAAAGGCTGCAATATTTTCAGTTCAGAAGAATCTTATGAATTTAAAGACAAATCCAAAAACTGCATTTACAACGGAAGAATTGACTGCATCCTTTTAGATCCGTCTTCTACAGAACTTTTTCTGGTTGATTTTAAAAGTTTTGACAGCGCAATTCCAGACAATTTTATCTACACAGATGATTTTGCAGAAGGTGAATATCCGGATTTTCAGATGCCGATGTATCTTTATCTTCTTGAAAATCAGGAAAAACCACAAATTGTAGAAAACTGCTGTTTTTTTAATGTAACAAAAGCGGAAGTCACTCAAGTTTTTGGTTCAGAACTTGCCGGGCGGGTTGCCGCAGCATTTGGCAAAAAACTTCAAAAAAATGTTCTTACATTGCAGGATTTTGAACCGACACAACAAAAATTCAAGGAAGCAGCGGAAACTTTTATTCATCGCATAGAAACTTCAGATTTTTCTGTTTCCCAGGAACTGCAGAATTTTCAAGTTTGCAATAAATGCCGCTGTAAAGCTGTCTGCAGAAGAACATTTACAGTCAGCCGCCAAAATTAAGAGGATTTTATGGAAAACAAAGAAAAAGCAAAACCATCATTTGACGAATATCAGAAAAGAGCAATAAATATCCTTCAGAATGCCGTTGTAAGCGCAGGCGCCGGCTCCGGAAAAACAACCGTTCTTTCCGAAAGATTTTTGCAGCTGGTTCAAAAAGAACATTACAAAGTCGAAGAAATTCTTACGCTGACATTTACAAAAAAAGCAACAGTAGAAATGTCTTCGCGGATATATCAGGTTTTAAGAGAAAAAGCGCCGGAACAAGCCGCTGATTTTTACAAAGCGAATATAAAAACATTGGACAGCTACTGTAATTCAGTTGCGAAAATGGGCGCTCATTTTTATGGAATTGCGCCGGATTTTACGCAGGATGATTCAATAATTTCGCAAATAAAGCAAATGGCTTTGCCTTTTGTATTAAAAAACCGCAACAACGAAGCAATCAAGTTACTAGTAAAAGCCAACAATTTTGAAGAAAAAGTTCAGGAAATCTTTGTAACTCCAATAATAGAAAATTCAACTGTAGCCGAACCTATAGATTTTGACGCTTCAATTGAAAAACAAATAAAAGTCATTCTTGACGCATGGCAATCGCTAGGTAAAAAAGCAAATGATGCAATATTTCAGTTTGAACGTGCTTTTTCTGATTTTAGCGGAAACTGCGAAACAAAATATATCAAAGAAATCAAAGCTTTTTTTGAAGAAAACGGACTTCCGGATTTTCCGGAACTTACGGAAGAAGATATCAAGAATTCAAATGAACAAAAATTCACCGAGTATCTGAATTATATTTATTTACTTGGAAATATAAAACAGACAGGCGCGCCAAAAGGTTCAGACGAATTAAAGGAAATTCAAAAAACAATCCGGGAATACAGCGAAAAACTCAATTCAATAATTGACTATATTCCCAGTTACAAAATTATGAACGAACTTCTGCCGCTCTTAAAAGAATTTCAGGAAACAGCAAACAATCTAAAGCGAAGTTCCGGTCATCTTACATTTAAAGATATTTCGAACCTTGCCGTATGCACATTGCGCGAACATCCGGAAATCCGCCAGATTGAAAAAAACAGATACAAAGCGATAATGATAGATGAATTCCAGGACAACAACAGTGAACAGCGGGATATGCTTTTTATGCTCGCAGAAAAACCGGAACGAATGCAAAAAGGAGTTCCGACTGTTGAAGAACTCTGCGCAGAAAAACTGTTTTTTGTCGGTGATGAAAAGCAAAGCATCTACCGATTCCGCGGTGCAGATGTTTCTGTTTTCCGCTCTCTTTCAGATGATTTCAAAGAGGGAAATCTTAGCATGACAACAAATTACCGCTCGGATTTAGCATTAATCGGCGCATTCAATACAATTTTTGGCGGCTTCCCCTACCCTGCCGAAAAAAATCCGCAGGACAAAAAATCGTTCGTTCCGCCGTGCGTTTTCTTTACAGAGCAAAAAGACTGTTCCGACGTTCCGCTTTACGAAGCCATCTATCACAAAGTTTCAATGCCGCAAAAAAAACTGGAAGATGCAAAAAATCAAAACAAAGCGCAAATTTTCGCGCCAAAAGTTCACTTTGCTCTTTATAATGCAAACGATAACAAAGAATACAAAAACAATAACAATTTCTTTACAGAAGAGGAAGCCGAAGCAGAATGGACAGCACAAAAAATTTCTGAACTTATTGAAAAAGGTCAAAATCCAAGCGAAATCGCAATTCTTTTCCGTAACTACAATCTTCAACCGCTTTACGAACGGACACTTCTTAAATATGGCATTCCATACAACACAGAAGTTGTAAAAGGATTTTTTAACGACGGACCCGCAAATGATATAATCGCATTTTTAAGACTTTGCGCATATCCGGAAGACACCCAGCCTTATGCGCAAATTTTACGCTCCCCGCTTGCAAATCTGCAAATTCAAGAAATAAATGCTATTCTTTCTGCCGGTCAAAAACCGTTTGAAGGCGATTTTTCCGCCATTCTTGATTCAAAAAGTCTTGAACGCTACGAACATTTAAAATCAGCATTTATAAAACTAAAAGAAAGCGCAAACACAAAAAGCATAGCGGAAATTGTTTCTGAAATCTGGTATGACTTTGGCTACCGATACGAAACCATGTGGAATTCTTCTGTTTCAATGTATGCAAAAATGTACGATCTTATTTTCGAACTTGCCTGCCGCGCTGAACAGCAGAATTTAAGTCTTGGCGCTTTTGTGGACAGCGTTGAAAACTACAAAGACGAAAATGAAAAACTGGAAGATATAGATATTCCTCTTGAACAAGCGGCCGGCGTTCATCTTCTTACAATTCATAAAAGCAAAGGTCTTGAATACGAAGTGATTTTTATTTGCGGTTCGCACAAAAAAGGAAAAACAGATTCAAATTCAGAAGCAGTTTATTCCAGCAAGGATTTTGGAATTTCCATAAATAATCCGGAATCTGCCGCACAGAACTATTTCTACAATATGGTTGCGGAAGAAAACAAAAAAATGCAGAATGCAGAATTGCGGCGCCTTACTTACGTTGCATTAACGCGTGCAAAAAAAGAAATTTATATTACAAACGGAAAATACTCGCAGTCAAAAGATTCTTCCGGATTTCTTCCAGGCGCAGAAAAAAATCCGCGTTCAATTTTTGAAATTCTTGAACCTGTTTTTGATTACTACATGCAGGACGAAAATAAAAGCACAAGTCCTTTTTCAGCAGAAGAAATAAACGTTTTTCCGCGCAATTCAATAAGTTCAGATAAGAACGTAAAAAATAATGCGGAATCAAAACTTCAACTGTTAAACTTACTAGAAAATTCCAACAAAATACTAGCAAACTCCACAATAATCAGCGAAGAGGAGCCTGCGCAAAAATATATTTCTCCTAGCAAACTCCATACGTCCGATGAAGAAACCGAACCAGACAAGCAGAATATTCAAATAGAAGCAAATGCGCCTTTTCAGGAAATAAACAGGCTTGTGGAAGAAAACAAAGATTTTGGATTTAATAATTTCGGAACAATTGCACACGCATATCTGGAAGCTGCTGTAAAAAACACAGAACCGGATTATTCTTCAAAAGAAATTATAGGACTTCATGGAAACAAAGAAAAACTGAAAATGATTGAAGATATCTGCATTAAAATGCAAAAAGAATTCATTGAATCCACACTTGGAAAGCAGGCGCTGAATTCCGAATGGAAAAAAACTGAATTTGAATTCCGCGGAAAAATCGGAACAAAAATAATCAAGGGAATAATCGACCTTGTATTTAAAAATGCAGACGGAACATACACAATAATAGATTACAAAACCAACCAGACAATTCAGCCGGAAATTTATAAATGGCAGCTTAGCTGTTACAAACAAATCATAAAAGATATGCTTGGAATAGATAATTCGGAAAAAATAAAAACATACCTCTATTATTTGCGTTTCGGTAAAGCAGTTGAAATTTTGACGGAAAATTCTTCATCAACCTTAAGCAATTTTATTGACAATCCGTCAATAAGCCAGTAATATATAAAAAGCTTGTAAATAAGCTGATAAACTCTCTCCGATGACCGTTAAATCGGTCGGGCGCAGATTCTGGAACGTTGTATTCGGAATCTGCGTTTTTTTTTCAAAAAATCAGCTGCAAATCTGCCGTAAAAAGACAAATATCAAATTTTTGCGATTTTCAAAAAAATGGGGGTATTTTTTTAAGAACGACAAATAATTCAACTTAATTATTAAAAATGCCGTTTTTTGAAAAATTATATTAGATATATTAGATGTATCATCTTTTATATTATCTTTATAAGAAATTAAATAATCTTTTATATTACTTTTTATATTATCT
>CAYXDA010000096.1:0-8079 GCA_964463615.1 uncultured Treponema sp. | reverse complement strand
GCTCTCCGCAAACCTCCTGTTTGCGATTTTTTTTCACACTCTTTTATTTTTGTAGTTTTTTTTAAAATTGCGTTCTGGCAATTTTTATTTAACAAAGTTTGGTGGCGCATAGCAAATAAAACTTTTGTTTTGAAATTATTTTTATAAAACCTTTATGCTCTACTTCATTTTTTTTTGATTTTTAGACTATATGACATATAGAGAAAAGTTTTATCGGAATGTGAGTTTTATCTTTTTATAATAACACAATTTTTTCTATGTAATAGAATCCACATTTTTTTTATAAAATCTATTTTTTCAATTCATTTTCATTTTGATAAAACAAAACTCTAAAACAAAATGTTCGGAAGTAAGATGAAAAATCTTATGAAATCATTCCGAGAATTAAGTTATTTTGGGCTCTCAGGAATGAATGGCGGTACGGCGGCGGCTTTGTGAAGCGGAAGCGGAACTTCTACCACAGATTTCAAAACGGGAAAGAAAGGTTACATATTCTATGATTGGGAAGGTGACGGAAAATTTACCCATATAGAATATTGCAAAGTAGATGCGAATGGCGCTGTTTATAGTTTTTATAACAATAACGGTTACAAAAAAGACGAAAAATATTATCACAGATATTTCATGAAAGATAATAATGCCGGTGCAAAAACGAATAGTACAGGAAAACTAAAATTTGTTGCATTAAATTAACATTAAAAAAATTCAGCACTTTCTGTCATTTTAGTCAGAAAGTGCTGATTAAAATTAAGAGGAAAATAAAATTATGAAAAAATTATTTATGCTTATTACATTTATTTTTTGCACCTTATGTTTTGCAGAAAACTCAGAAATAAAATTCATTGCCGCAGACGGAACTATAAACACAATGACTTTTGAAAAAGATTCAGAAGAAATTATTGTAGACGCAAACAAACTACCAATAAAAAGAATGTTTGATATTCAAGGTTTTGAAAATTTCCCTAACGTAAATCATGTCACTTTTTATTTTTTACGCTATTCCGGAAATTATACCTTCCTTACAAAAATTACAAACTTAAAACATATAGGAATAATAAATTGCTGGATTTCTTCTTTAGATTTTTTAGAAGATATTCCAAATCTGGAAGCTGTGGTAAAATAAACTTTGCTCGGTGGAACAATAGAAGCCTCAGCTGCGTTAGGGATTGTAGGCGCGCGCCGAAGGCGCGTTGCGAAGCAATGGAGGCGGATGCCGGAACGCCGAAAAGCCCGACCTGCCGAACGGCAGGAAACGCCCGAATTTAAAAATTCTGTACTATTCATTATAAATTATTAATAATTGAGCATTTCTATAAAATTCGTTATACTTTTCTGTTATGAAAGCAATTGAATTAGAAAAATCGTACAATCCAAAAGATTTTGAAGACAGAATTTATAACGAATGGGAAAAGAACGGTTATTTTAAACCGGCAAGCGATGCCGCATCTCCTGTTCATGAAGAATATGAAAAAAGATGTGAATGCAAAAACTGCAATCCAGGAATGTATTCAGTTGTAATTCCGCCGCCTAACGTAACTGGCGTTCTGCATATGGGGCACGGACTGAACAACACTCTGCAGGATATTGTTGTCCGCTACCACAGAATGAAAGGCGACAATACGCTTTGGGTTACCGGAACAGACCACGCAGGAATTGCGACTCAAAACGTTGTTGAACGCCAGCTGAAAAAAGAAGGAAAGAGCCGCAATGACTTGGGTCGAGATGCTTTTCTTGAGAGAACTTGGCAGGTAAAAAAAGAACATCACGACATTATCGTAAAACAGCAGCGGAAACTTGGAAACTCAACCGATTGGGAGCGCGAACGCTTTACAATGGACGAAGGGCTTTCAAAATCGGTGCGCGAAGTTTTCGTTTCTCTTTATGAACGCGGACTTATCTACAAAGGTCATTATCTTGTAAACTGGTGTCCACGCTGCGGAACAGCGCTTGCCGATGATGAAGTTGAGCACACAGACACGCAGGGTGCAATGTATCACATCTGGTACGAATATGCAGACGGTCCCGCTCCTGACGGCTCTACAAAAATAGAAATTGCGACAACACGCCCGGAAACATTGCTCGGAGATACTGCGGTTGCCGTAAATCCTACGGATGAACGCTATAAAGACATCGTAGGAAAAAAACTTAAACTTCCGCTTACAGACCGCGTAATTCCTATTATTGCAGACAGTTACGTAGATAAAGACTTCGGAACAGGTATGGTAAAAATAACTCCTGCGCATGACCCGAACGACTGGCAGGTAGGTCAAAGAAATAACCTTGAAGTTATAAATATTTTAAATCCGGACGGAACTTTGAACGAAAACTGCCCGGAAAAATACCGCGGATTAACTTGCCAAAAAGCAAGAAGCTTGATAATAGAAGATTTAACTGAACTTGGACTTTTCAAAGGTGAAGACAAAATAAACCACTCTGTAGGTCATTGCTACAGATGCAACACAGTCGTAGAACCTTACCTTTCTTACCAGTGGTTTGTAAAAATGAAACCGCTTGCAGACAAAGCATTAAAGGCTTGGAAAGACGGAGAAATTCAATTTTTCCCAAAAAAATGGGAAAACACATACGAACATTGGCTTACTTCAATCCGCGACTGGTGTATTTCCCGTCAACTTTGGTGGGGACACAGAATTCCTGTATGGTATTGTAAAGACTGCGGCGAAACAATCGTAAGCCGTACAGATCCTACAGAATGTCCTAAATGCCACGCTTCAAAAGAAAAACTTGAACAAGACCCAGATGTTTTGGACACCTGGTTTTCTTCATGGCTTTGGCCGTTTTCAACACTCGGCTGGCCGGAAAAAACTGAAGATTTCAAGAACTTTTTCCCTACAAGCGCACTTGTAACAGCATACGATATTATTTTCTTCTGGGTAAGCCGAATGATTATGGCAAGCCTTGAATTCACAGGAAAAGCGCCGTTCCATGACATTTATATCCACGGACTTGTTCGCGACAAACAAGGACGAAAAATGTCCAAATCACTTGGAAACGGAATTGATCCTCTTGAAATTATAGATATTTACGGTTCTGATGCTCTTAAGTTTACGCTTGCATTTATGTGCGCTCAGGGGCAGGATATTTTAATAGACAAAGATTCTTTCAAATTGGGTTCCAGATTCTGCAATAAAATCTGGAATGCAAGCCGCTATCTTCTAGGAAATCTTGACGGAAGAAATATCGTTCCGCTGAAAGATTCCGACTTAACCGAACTTGACAAATGGATTTATTCATGTCTGAACAAAGCTGCAAAGACAGCGCGCGAAGCATTGGAAACCTACCGCTACAACGATGCAGCAAGTGCGATTATGGAATATTTCTGGAATGAATTCTGCGACTGGTACGTAGAAGCGTCCAAGCTTTCGTTCAAAAACGGCGACAATGCGGAAAAAGACAGACAGGCAACTGTTCTTCTTAATCTTTTGGAAGAAAGTCTTCGCCTTTTGCATCCTTATTTGCCGTTTGTTACAGAAGAAATATATTCAAAACTTCCTGTAAAAGATTTAGTTGCGGCGCGAAAAGAAGCAGCCAAGTCTTGCGCAAACAAAATCGTAACGGACAGCGAATATACAGGAATGATTATAAATGCGCCATATCCTGAATATTCAGAAGAACGCGAAAACAAGGCTATTACAGAGCGTTTTGATGTTCTTAAGGATTTGATCGGAAAAATCCGAGCGCTCCGTGTTGAATGCGGAATCGATCCTGCAAGCAAAATCCACATTGCAATTCTGGTAACAAAAGATTCGCCTGCGGAAGTAGCAAAAGAAAAAGTTGATATGATTGAACTTTTGTCCGGAGCTTCTAAAACAGATTTCGTTTCTGAAAAGCCTAAAAAAGCAATCGGAACTGTAGGAACTGGTTTTGAAGCTTTCATTCTGCTTTCTGAAAATATAGATACAAACGCCCTGAAAAAGCGTTTTGAAAAGCAGATAGAAACGGAAACCGGCTACGTAAAGCGAAGCGAAGCAAAATTGAACGGAAGTTTTGCGCAGCACGCAAAACCTGAACTTGTAGAACAGGAAAAAGAGCGCATGAACGAAAGTCTAAGAACGATTGAAAAATTAAAGTCGTACTTGGAAAGTTTATAAAATTTTAGTCATCAGATCTGGGTAAATGACGAAAATTCGATAAACTTTGTTACATAGAATTTCCCGCAGATTGCACGGATTTACGAAGATAAAAATAAAAATCTGCGTTTATCCTTTAAAATTTGCGGGAAACTGCAGTTTGAAAAAAAAAAGGAGTTTTGTATGAAAAAAGCAAAGTATGAAATGAAAATTGAGCGTTCACAAAATATGAATAATCAAGAAATGCACAAACTAAGCGATATACATCTTGCTCCTTTTATGCAGATTGCAACTGCTCTGATCGGAAAAGCAAGGCATGCAGGCGGAAATATGTTCCGTCACCAGATGGACACACTTGCCATCCTGATTGATTACGGATACATCGATTCAGTTCTTCTTAAAGCTTCCATTGTCCATGACACAGTGGAAGATATTCCGGATTTTGACAAAAATCTTATTATCAACGCAGATGACGAAGGCGAACAAGTTCTTGAACTTGTATTGGAAGTAACCCGCCGTCCAAACGAAGATAAAAAGCAGTTTTTAAAACGGATTCTGGACACTGGAAGCCAAAGAGCAAAAATTCTGAAATGCGCGGACAGAATCAGCAATATGATTTCTCTTGGATACGTAACAGATCCAAAGTTCATAGAACGATATTGCGATGAAACCGAATATTTTCTTTTACCAATGGCACTTGAAATAGACTTTAATATGTACCAGGAACTTATAGGTTTAATAATGACGCGCCGCCGCTACCTTGAAGATGGCGGTTATTTTTGCTCAACAAAAAAAGAATCAACACCGCCTGTAAAATAATCAACACCAAAAAATAATATGCGGAACGCTATTCGGTTAAAGAATTTCCAGTATATAAGTGGTAATATCTGCCTTTTTGCGACATCAGCGTTTCGTGATTTCCGCGCTCAATAATTCTTCCCTGCTCAAGAACGAGGATTTCATCGGAATTGCGGATTGTTGAAAGTCTGTGAGCGATAACAAAAACAGTTCTTCCGTGCATAAGCCTATCCATTCCATCCTGAATAAGTTTCTCTGTTCTTGTATCAACAGAACTTGTCGCTTCATCCATAATAAGAACCGGAGGATTTGCAACCGCCGCCCGCGCTATTGAAAGTAACTGGCGCTGCCCCTGACTTAAACTTCCTCCGTCGCCTGTAATCATTGTTTCATAGCCATTTTCAAGATGACGGATAAATGCGTCTGCATTTGCAAGTTTAGCAGCATCCTCAACCTGTTTTTTGGATGCATCCAGGTTTCCATACTTTATATTTTCAAAAATTGTACCGGTAAAAAGATGTGTATCCTGCAAAATCATTCCCAAAGATTTCCGCAAATCATTTTTTGCAATCTGGTTCAAAGGAAGACCATCATAATAAATCTGCCCATTTCCTTCCGGAACATCATAAAATCTAGTAAGAAGGTTCGTTATAGTTGTTTTTCCGGAACCGGTTGAACCGACCAATGCAATTTTTTGTCCCGGCTTTGCGTGAATGACAATATCATGAAGAACTGTTTTTTCAGGAACATAACCAAAAGTTACATGATCAAAAACAATTTCTCCTTTCATCGGAATAAGATGGTTGTCCGCGTTGTCCTTCCACGACCATTCACCGGTTCTGGCAAACGACTGGTGCGCTTTGTAAGAATTCACAAGAGTAACGCGTCCCTCATTTGTTTCCGGAATTTCATCAATTACATTAAAAATCCGTTCGGCACCGGCAAGCGCATTCAATATTGAATTAAAAAGCTGGCTTATCATTGTAACCGGACGGCTGAAATTTCTTGTATATTGCAAAAAGGCCGCAATTGTTCCTATATCATGGATTCCACAAATTACAAAAAATGCGCCTGCTACAGAAATCAGAGCATATTGAAAATGTCCAAGATTTCCCATAATCGGACCAAGAATGTTTCCATAGATATTAGCACGCGTTCCTGATTCACAAAGCGCATCATTCAGTCTGTTAAAATCAGAAAGAGATTCTTTTTCATGGTTAAAAACTTTTACAACTTTTTGTCCTTCTATAAGTTCTTCAATATAACCATTAAGACTTCCTATATTTTTTTGCTGCTCACGGAATGCAGCCGCAGATTTTTTACCGATTTTTCCTGCTAAAAACATCATAAATGCCATAGTTACGACAACAACCGCGGTTAAAAGGGGCGAAAGAACCAGCATCATTACAAAAACACCGGTTATAGAAAGAGCGGACGACATAAGTTGCGGAACTGTCTGACTTAACATATCGCGCAAAGTATCTGTATCGTTTGTAAAACGGCTCATAAGTTCGCCATGAGTGTGCGTGTCATAAAATTTTATAGGAAGCATTTCCAGTTTTCTGAACAAATCTGTTCTGATTTTACATAAAAGATTTGTACTTATATAAAGCATTAAACGCGCATTTAACCAGCCCGCAAATGCACCTGCGGCAAAAACAGCAGCGATCTTTGCAAGAAGAGACAAAAACTGCGTAAAATCAGGTGTTTCTTTCCCGATCAAAGGAATTACAAAATTATTAAGCACAGGTTTTATAATATAAGAACTCAAAAGATCCGCACCTGCAGAAACTATTATGCAAAGAAAAACAAAAAGCCATAAAGCTTTAAAAGTTCCCATATATCTTAAAATGCGTCCGATAGTTTTTTTTGTATTTTTAGGCTTTTGAAGCCCTTTTACTTTTACTGGTGGCAATTTATCCCTCTAAAATCTTTCAGTTTATATCTGCATCGCCCAAACTTGACTGGCTTTCGTAAACTTCCTTATAAATTCTGTTGTTTTTCAAAAGCTCATCATGAGTTCCGCTTCCATTTATTTTTCCATCATCAAGAACAAAAATTATATCCGAATCTTTTACAGACGAAATACGCTGCGCAATAACAATCTTAGTGATTTCCGGATGCAAAGAACACAATGCTTCCCGAATGCGCTTTTCAGTTGAAGTATCAACTGCACTCGTAGAATCATCAAGAATCAAAATTTTAGGCTTTTTCAACAAAGCGCGCGCAATGCAAAGACGCTGCTTTTGACCTCCGGAAAGATTTACACCCCCCTGCCCCAATTCTGTTTCGTAACCGTCCGGAAGAGTTTGAATAAAACTGTCTGCGTCGCTTACTTTGCAGGCGGCAATAATTTCTTCATCAGAGGCATCTTTTTTGCCCCATCTCAGATTTTCTTTTATAGTTCCGCTAAAAAGAACATTCTTCTGTAAGACAACAGCAACATTATCGCGCAAAGTTTTCAGATCGTAATCCTTTACATTTATACCACCAAGTTTTACAACACCAGAAGCCACATCGTAAAGGCGCGGAATAAGAGAAACAAGTGTTGTTTTTGAAGAACCGGTTCCACCGATAATTCCGACGAGATTTCCGCTGTTTATATGCAAATTTATATCGGAAAGAACAAAGTTTTCCTTATTTTTGTTATAGCTGAATGAAACATTCTCAAAATCAACAGAACCGTCAGTTACAGTCATAACAGGATTTTTTGGATTTGATATATCAGGCATTTCATCCAAAACCTGACAAATTCGATTTATACTTGCTCGTGAAAGTACAATGTTCACAAAAATCATGCCGATCATCATTAAAGACATTAATATTTGTGTTACATACGTTAAAAAACTTACAAGTTCGCCGGCTTTCATTGAACCAAAAACTATCATTTTTCCGCCGAACCATAAAACCCAAATAATGCAGACATAAACAACAATCTGCATAAAAGGCATAAGCGCAATTACGATTTTTTCCGCACGAACCTGCGCATTCCGCACATCTTTTGCCGCATTTTCAAACTTTTCATCTTCATAACCGCCGCGAACAAATGCTTTTACAACTCTGATAGCAATCAGGTTTTCCTGTACAATACTGTTCATTTTATCGTACTTTTTAAGCATGGCTGAAAAACGCGGATAAGCCGCAGCAGAAAGACCAATTACAGCCGCTGCAAGCACAGGAATTGCAACTATAA
>CAYXDA010000095.1:0-8094 GCA_964463615.1 uncultured Treponema sp. | reverse complement strand
ACTCTGTTATTTCAGGTTGTAACTATATTTAAAAAAGTTTATATTTATCTTTATGAACTTTACAGAATTTAATTTAAATAGCGATTTATTAAGAGGAATTGAAGCCGCTGGCTATGAAACTTGTACACCTGTTCAGGAACAAGTTTTAAAATTGTCGCAGGATGGTTCTGATTTGTATGTACAGTCACAAACAGGAACTGGAAAAACTGCAGCTTACCTTGTTGCTATAATACAAGAAATGCTTTCTGATGAAGAAAAAAAAGGAAAGAAAGCGTTGATTATGGTTCCGACCAGAGAACTTGCCGTTCAGGTTGAAGAAGAGGCAAAAACTCTTTGCGGTCCGTCGGGACTGAAAACTGCAAGCGTTTACGGTGGTGTTGGTTATGAAA
Source organism: uncultured Treponema sp. (assembly GCA_964463615.1). Lineage (GTDB taxonomy): Bacteria > Spirochaetota > Spirochaetia > Treponematales > Treponemataceae > Treponema_D. The sequence continues at coordinate 7,705 of CAYXDA010000095.1, read as the reverse complement.
AGCAGATTGCCGCAATTAAGCGCGGTGTGAATATAATCATTGGAACTCCAGGCCGTCTTATTGACCTTTGTGAAGGTGGAAATCTTAGTCTTTCCGATGCTGCGTTTGTTGTCTGTGATGAAGCGGACAGAATGTTTGATATGGGATTTTATCCTGATTTGCGCAAGATTTTAAAACTTGTTCCTAAGAGCGAAGAAAGACAGACGATGCTTTTTAGCGCTACGTTAAATACCTATGTAAAAAATCTTGCTTGGGAATATACCCGCGATCCCAAAGAGATTGAAATAGCGGCAGAAAATATTACGGTTTCTGAAATTGATCAGGAGCTTCTTCACGTTTCCAGCGATGAGAAAATGAAACTTCTTATTGGTATTTTGACAAATGAAAAACCTGCAAGCGTAATTATTTTTTGCAATACAAAACGAAGCTGCGAAGTTGTGGCAAAGCGTCTTGAATTGAACGGAATAAAGGCTGGCTTTATAATTGGTGATTTGCCGCAGGCGAAAAGACTTTCTATCCTGAAGTCATTTAAGGCCGGCAGTTTGAATATTCTTGTTGCAACGGATGTTGCGGCTCGCGGAATTGATGTTGATGATCTTTCGATGGTAATTAATTACGATCTTCCGAATGAAGCGGAAAACTATGTCCACAGAATTGGAAGAACTGCACGCGCTGGAAAATCCGGCAAGGCATATACTTTCTGTTCTGAACAGGATGTTTATAATCTTCCTGCAATTGAACGTTATATTGAAATGCAGATTCCTGCAAAAGTTGCTTATCCGGAGCAAATGGCAGAAGATAAAAGCGCAGGAATTTATATAAAAACAGAATATGGACGCGAAGATGATGATGATTTTCACGGCGGACACAGAAGCAAGTACGGCCGCGGTCATGGGCGGGATTCTGAAAGCCGAGGAAAAGAACATTCCGGATATTCAAAGAGTAGGAATGAACACGATAAGGGCGGATATAAAAAATCTTCTTATCCGCGCGATAACTTTAAAGATAAAAAAGATGGTTACCGCAAATCTGTAAAACATTCTGATAAACCTGATTTTAGAAAGAATATTAATCCGGCTGAACTTGAAGGAATGTCTTATGAAGAGCGAATGAAATTCTATAAGGAAAAATACGCTTCTAAAATTGAGCATGGTTATAAAAATTCTGATTACGGCAAAAAGACCGCGAAGGTTGATTTCAACAGGTCCGGAAATAAGAATAAAAATTTAAAGCGTAAGGGAAATGGAAAGGGCAATTACAGCAATAAAAATGTTCAGAGAAAAGCTACGCAGAAAAAAGGATTTTTTGCGAAAATCAAGGCTTTTTTTGGAAAAAAATAAAATAAAGCAAGGATATAAAATTGATTACTGTAAGTGATGTTAGTGTAAGTTTTAGCGAAAAACCGCTTTTTAAGGATGTAAATCTTAAATTTACAAATGGAAACTGTTATGGAATTACTGGTGCGAATGGCGCCGGAAAATCAACATTTTTGAAAGTTCTTTCCGGTGAAATAGATCACGATTCTGGTTCTATTTCAATTTCTACCGGAGAGCGAATGGCTGTGTTAAAGCAGGACCACTTTGCTTATGATGATTATTCTGTAAAAGATACAGTTATGATGGGTTATCCTAAATTGTATGAGCTTACAAATGCGATAAATGAAATTTATGCAAAAGAAGATTTTACAGATGAAGACGGAATAAAGGCCAGCGAAATGCAGGCGGAATTCGGCGAACTTGGCGGATATGAGGCGGAAAATCAGATTGAGCAGATGCTTTCCGGACTTGGTTTGGAAGAGGAATTCCACGATAAGATGATGAGCGATTTGGATGAATCTCAAAAAGTCCGTGTTCTTTTGGCACAGGCAATTTTTGGAAATCCGGATATTCTGCTTCTTGACGAACCTACAAACGGTCTTGATATTGAATCTATTTCATGGCTGGAAGACTGGCTTTTAAATTTTGAAAATACAGTTATTGTTGTAAGTCATGACCGTCACTTTTTGAACACAGTTTGTACTTTTATCTGTGATATTGATTACGGAAAAATAACTCAGTTTGCAGGAAATTACGACTTCTGGTATCAGATGACACAAGTGCTTCAAAGACAGGCAAAAGAACAGCAGAAAAAAGCTGAAGACAAGATGAAGGATTTGAAAGAATTTATCCTCCGGTTCAGTTCAAACGCTGCAAAATCAAAACAGGCTACAAGCCGCAAAAAGATTTATGACAAACTTGCGCAGTCTGTTGAAGATTTGCCGGTTTCTACGCGAAAATTTCCGTATGTTAATTTTAAGCCGGATCGTGAAATAGGAAATAATGTTCTTGATATAAAAGGAATTGATTTTGAAGAGGACGGCGTTCAGCTTCTGCGTGATTTTAGCCTTAATGTCGGAAGAACAGATAAGATTGCTTTTGTCGGAATTGAACATAATTCAATTTCTGCGCTTTTTGACATAATCAATGGTGTAAAAAAACAGCAGGTCGGCGAAGTTCTTTGGGGGCAGACTACAAGCCACACGTATTTGCCGCGCGATAATTCAAGATATTTTGACAACGATTATAATATTACTGAATGGCTTAAACAGTATTCAAAAGAGCAGGATGATGCTTATGTCCGAGGATTTTTGGGAAGAATGCTTTTTTCCGGTGATGAATCATTGAAAAAAGTAAAGGTTCTTTCCGGAGGTGAAAAAGTTCGCTGTATGCTTTCAAAACTTATGCTTTCCGGCGCGAATGTTTTAGTTCTTGATGATCCGACCAATCACCTTGATTTGGAAGCAATTCAGTCTTTGAATGAAGCGCTGATAAACTTTCCTGGTGTTGTTCTTTTTACCAGCCACGACCATGAATTTATTCAGTCTGTTGCTAACAGAATTGTGGAAATAACACCGAACGGAATAATTGATAAAATGACTTCATTTGATTCGTATATTTCTGATGATTCTGTTACTGAACAGCGAAAAAAACTTTATGAAGGAACAGGAAAGAAAATTAAATATAGAGTTTGATTTTCAGTTGAATTCCGTTCAGTGTTAAAGTTAAATTCTGTTTTATTATCTGAAGCAATAAAACAGAACGTGTAAAGACATTTTTGTGCGATTGCTTTTTGCGTTTGACCGGTTCTGCTAGTTTGCGCTGAATTTTTTTAGCATATCCGCAAAAATGTCTTTTGCTTTTTCTTCTGGAACTTCAAAATCAGGCTCGTGGTATTCAACAAGATTTTGGGGAATTTCATCAAGAAAACGGCTAGGTTCGCACTCTACAATGTTTTGCATTCTTCTTCGCTTTTGACATGATGAAATGATAAGTTTTTCGCGGGCTCTTGTGATTGCAACATAAAAAAGCCGGCGTTCTTCTTCTACATTTCCACCGTTTTCGTCAACAGAACGTTGATGTGGAATAAGTCCTTCTTCTGCTCCTGCAATAAAAACAACAGGAAATTCAAGTCCTTTGGAAGCGTGAATTGTCATCAGGTTTACTTTTCCCTTGTCGTTTTCGTCATCGCCGTTGTCACGGCTCATAAGTGTTATTCTGTTCAAATAATTGAATAAAGTTGGGTTGGAATTGTCAGGATCAATTTCCCAGCGTTCCATCATTTCAAGAAGAAGTTCAATGTTTTTAAGTTTAAAGCGGACTGCTTTTTCGCTTTTTGAATATTCTGAAATCAAATATTCTTTGTAGTTGATTTCTTCAACCATATCGCGTACTTTTTTTGCAAGTCCGCGTCCGCTGAAAAGTTTTTGTCTGTTCGATTCAATAAGATTTACAAAATCTGAAAGAATTTCTTTAAGGGAATCGCTTGCCGGACTGTCTTCTGCATTTATAAGTGATAAAATCGAGTTCCATAATGTTGAATTTAGTTTTTCGGCTTCGTCATTTAAAACCTGAATTGCGGCGCGGCCGATTCCGCGTCTTGGAACGTTCAGAATTCTAAGAAGGTTTATGTCGTCGTCATGGTTTGCAATTACGCGCAGGTAACTTATGACGTCTTTTATTTCTTTGCGTTCAAAAAAACTTGTACCTCCGCTCATTGTGTATGGAATGTTCGCCTGCAGGAATGCTTCTTCTATGTATCTGGATTGTGTGTTTGCCCTTATCAGGACTCCGAAATCATCATAGGATTTTCGTTCTTCCATAGCGATTCCCTGAATGCTTTCCGCTATAAAATCGGCTTCATCCGCTTCGTTTTCCGGCATATAAAGTTCAATAGGTTTTCCTTCGCCTTTTCCCGACCAAAGTTTTTTGTCTTTTCTGTTTGTATTATGCGAAATTACTCCGTTTGCCGCATCCAGTATCGTTCCTGTTGAGCGGTAGTTTTGCTCAAGCCGGATTTCTGTTACGTTGAAGTCTTTTTCAAAATTGATGATATTCTGATAATCTGCGCCGCGCCAGCTGTATATTGACTGGTCATCATCGCCGACAACGGCAACGTTTTTGTCTGCAAGAAGATGCATAAGTTCATACTGTTGATGGCTTGTATCTTGAAATTCATCAACCATAATATATTTGTATCGTTCTTTATATCGGGCAAGAACATCCGGATTTTCTCTGAAAAGTTTTATTGGAAGAACAATCAGATCGTCAAAATCAACAGCGTTGTAAAGTTTTAACCCTTCCTGGTAACTTTCATAAAGCTGTCGGTACATATCGTTGTCTGTCTGCCAATTTTTTCTTCCGGTTTTTATGTTTGAAAAAAGTTGGCTTATTTTATAAATATCCATTGCATCCGGAGAAAAACTTAGTTCTCGTCCACATTCTTTTATAAGGGCAGTTCTGTCTGTTTCGTCATAAATTGAAAAATTTTCTCTGTATCCAAGTTTATCTATGTCTGCGCGAAGAATTTTTACACCAAAAGCATGGAAAGTAGAAACTGTAAGATTTTGCAGCTTGCGCTGTGTAAGTTCCTTTACTCTGTCAGACATTTCCTTTGCGGCTTTATTCGTAAATGTGAGTGCAAGAATTTGGCTTTGCGGAATTCCGGTGTCAAGCATATGTGCGATTCTGTAAGTTATTACCCGGGTTTTTCCGCTTCCGGCTCCGGCGATTATTAAAATTGCTCCATCTATAGTTGAAACAGCACGGAACTGTTCCGGATTAAGTTCATTTTTTAAAGTTTCCAAGTCTAAAGCCATAATATGAAAATTAACATTCTATTGCCTTTTTATCAATATTTGTTAAAATAATGTATCAGAAATTTTAAATTTTCTATCTGTTTAAAATTTCAAAAAACAAACGTGAGGATTTTATGAATACAACTGTAAGTGCTTTTCTTTCAAGACACAATTTTGTGCGCCATATTGATGTGAATTTTGTTGCAGAGTCAATTTTGGATGATATGAACCGGGGGCTTTCCGGTAAAAAATCTGATGAAGATATGATTCCGACTTGGTGTCTTCCACCGGAAAAAACAGTTGTAAATAAATCTGTAATTGTAATTGATGCCGGCGGAACAAATTTCCGTTCAAGTCTTGTTTCTTTTGATGAAAAAGGAAATGCTTCCATTTCTGATATGGAAAAAACAAAGATGCCTGGAGTTGAAAGGGAACTTTCAAAAAAAGAATTTTTTGATCAGTTTGCAAAAAATCTTGAACATCTAAAAAATAAATCAGATACTATCGGATTTTGTTTTTCTTATCCTATGGAAATTACAAAAGACGGAGACGGAATTCTTTTAGGTTTTTCAAAAGAAGTAAAGGCTCCGGAAGTGATAGGAAGCGCAATCGGAAAATCCCTGAAAGAAGCGCTTGTTGCGCATGGTTGGAAAGAACCTAAGCGCATATCACTTTTGAATGATACAGTTGCTGCTCTTCTTGCCGGAAAAGCGGCTGCAAAAGGCTATCCGTATTCTTCTTATGTAGGTTTTATCCTTGGAACAGGAATGAATGCCGCGTATATTCAGCCGGAAATTACTTCCAGAAAAGGATTTTCAAAACAAATTGTTGTTTGCGAATCCGGCAAGACAAAAAATGTAATTCTTTCTGATTTTGACAAAGCGTATGATGCAAAATCTCAGAAACCCGGAACTTTTTTTATGGAAAAGCAATGTGCTGGCGCATATCTTGGTTCTGTTGCGCTTGAAATGTTAAAATCTGCCGCAGAAGAAGATCTTTTTTCTGCCGGAGTTACTTCTGCTGTGTTGCAGTTGGAATCTTTTTCTACAATTCAGATGAGCGAATTTTTGCATGCTCCGTATAATACAGAAAATTCATTTGCGTGCCTTGTAAGTGAAAACAATGCTACTCAGGAAGATTATGATATTCTTTTTGAATTGTTTGATGCGCTTGCAGAACGTTCTGCACGTTGCGCCGCTGCAATCCTTACTGCGGCAGTTGTACAGAGCGGAGAAGGAAAAAATCCTTCAAAACCTGTTTGCATAAACTGTGACGGTTCAACATTCTGGCTTACATATAAAATTGCTTCCAGAGTTCAAGGCTATCTTGATGATGTTCTTACCCGCCAGAAAGGTCTTTACTGGAATATTGTTTGTCTGGATAATGATATTACAATCGGAACTGCAATTGCAGGTCTTATTGAATAAAAGTTGTAACAGTTTGCGGTTGGTATAAAAATCGGAGAAAAAAAAGAGGTAAAAAATGAAAGCTGTGGGAAAATCAATTGTTCTTATAATGCTTATAATAATCATGGCTCTTGGCGGACTTTTATGGTTTGATTATCTGGGAGTTGTTCATGTAAAATCAGTTTTTTCACCGCTTTATAAGGTTTTAGGAAAAACACCGCAAACTTCAGACACTGCAACATTGACTAATCCTGTTGTTGCCGATTTGGATCAGGACAGAATAAACAAACAGCGCGAAGCAATAGAACTCAGAACGGAAGAACTTGATAAAAGAGAAAATGAAATTCTCCAAAAAGAAAAACTTAACGAACAGATTGCTTCTGAACTTTCAAATCGTGAAAAATTTCAGGAAGAAAGAGAAAAAACATTTAACCAAAGCGTAAAACAGTACGATGATAAAAATGTAAACATAGAACAAATTGCTGCAAATCTTAACGGAATGCGTCCGGAAGCAGCTGTGAACATTCTTGTTGCAATGGATGATCAGACTGTAATTGATGTTTTGCGCAAGGTTGAAGAAATTGCAGCCCGCAATGGAACTTCTTCTATGGGATCGTATTGGCTTTCGCTGATGCCTGCGGAACGAGCCGCGGAAATTCAGCGGAAAATGCTAAGCAAGCCAGATTCCTTAAAGTAGCGCAATCCAAACGGCAATTCGCTCTTGTGTTTACTGGAGGAATTGCCATGCAGCAGCTGCTTGTAAACAGCCAGACTGATTTTTCAAAACTTCAAAATCAAACTCCATTGCGCAGTCAATTTTCTGCGGAGAATTCGTTTTCATTGCAAAAAAAGAACTTTTCAGATTTTGTACGTGAAGCAAAAACATCGTATGAAAAATCTTCTGTAGATTGCGGAAAAACAGAAACTTCTTCTGAAAAAAATGTTTCAAATCAACCGGTAAAATCGGAAAACGAAACTGAAAAAAAAGTTTCTTTTGAACAAAAAACAGAAGAAGATTCAAAAACTGAAAAAAAATCTGCTGAATCCGCTGATAAAGAAAAATCTGAAGTTTCTGAAACCAAATTAAAAATTGGCAGAACGGAAAGTCATTTTGATGCAGAGAAAAATAATATTGAATTTTCCGGAAATATTGAAACTGAATTTTCGGAAGATGAAATTGACGTTG
>CAYXDA010000094.1:0-8294 GCA_964463615.1 uncultured Treponema sp. | reverse complement strand
GTCGTTCAGCGCAGACTCAAAATCATCATCAAAATTTTCAGACTCATCTGGTTCAACTTTTTGAAAATTTTGCCGTTTCTGATCTTCTTTTGCATTTTCCGCAGAATTTTTCAAATTTCCGATGAATTCATCCGGTTCATTTTCTTCTGATTCCATTCCAAAAGAATCTTCCTCTTTAGGTGCGCCCGCCTGAATTTTTATTTCGTCCGCATCCGGCCATTCAAGTTCATCTTCCGGCTGAGATTCAATATTTTCATCATCAGAATTTTCTTCGGAAAAATTGTTCAACGCAGCATATTCTTCCTGCGTAATCATAGAAATTGAATTCGCCTGCTCATCTTCTTCAAAAAGATTTGCAAACGGATCTTCTTTTTGAACAGTCGGCTCCGATTCTAAAGTGGGTTCGGAAGAACTTTCCGCATTTTCAATTATTCCGCTATTTTCCGCAAAACAAGCGGTTTCTTCAATTTCCGAATCTTCCGTTTTTTCTTCATCAAAATCAGGCAATTCTGTTTTTGCAGACTGATCAACAGTTGGTTCAGTCGCACGGTTTATTTCTTCTGTAGAAAGAGGTTCATAAAATGCATCTTTTTTTTCATCTTCCGCTTTAAACTTTTCTTTATGAAAAATCATATCGTTCACGCGGTCAGCAATCAGCCCCGCTCCGATAATTTCCATAATCACAAGCATAAGACCTGCAACCAGAGCAATTACAATTTTTACCGAAGAAAAATCATCCGTATAATCTTCTGCAAAATAGCGGCAAATTTTCTCTACAAAAACCGCTGTAAAAAACGGAATTACAGCAGTCAAAAGTCGCATTGATTTTTTGGAAGTCCATTTGGAAGCAAAACAGGAAAGCCCCGCAATAAAAAGAAAAATCGGAATTAATATGCTTGAAAATCCGTAAACAGAAAAAAGCATATCTCCTAAAGTTAATGCAGTTATATATAGAAAACTATTTTTAGACGGACCAAACGCTCCAAAATCAAGAGGAATAAGTGCTAAAGATATAGAAAAAAACGCGGCAATCAAAAGCAAAATTGATCCGGTCACAATATTCGGTTTATTAGAAATTCTCATACTTAGTTTATCGGAATATTATCACACGATTTTAGAAAAATTGTTGTATAATAAAATGAATCCTAAAAAACTTCAAGTTTCAAATTAGACTTTCAGATTTTTAACATACGGAGCATAAAATTGAAAAGATTTTTTTTAACGGCGACAAATTTTCTTTTAGCATTTTTTTTAATTGCTCAAAATTCGCAAAATTTTCAAAACTCAAAAAACGAAGCGGTTCAAATTACATATAACGGAGGCAGAAATTACAGTCTTGTGGAGCGGACTGATTTGCGCCGTTACGAAAACAACAAATACATTGGACTTGTAAGCCGCGAAGTACGCTCTTTTATAGTTAATGACGGCGATTTGTATGACGGAAGTTTTTATGTGGACGAAGGCACAAAACATCAAAACATTTCCGTTGCGCAAGGCATTCATAATTCAATCGCTTCCACATTTAAAATAACACCGGACGGAAACCTGATAATGATAGAAGACAACGGCTATCCTACTTTCAGAAGTTTTCCAGCGTTTCCAAAATCAAAAATAAAAAAGGGCGACAGTTGGACCGGAAAAGCAATCCGCACAGTCGATCCTTTGAACAAAGGAATTTTTACAAAAATTCCAATGGATGTTCTTTACACTTACACAGGCGACGAAACTGTGCACGGCGAAGAAGTTTTCGTTTTCAGCGCAAAATGGGCAACCCGTTACGGAATTTCCTACTTTGATTTTGGCGGCGACCAAAACTTAAAAAGCGCAAACGGAAGCCACAGCGCAACAATGTATGTAAGCAAAACAACCGGCTACGCGATTGTCGTACGCGACTCTGTAAACGAAAACTTTATTTACAAGGATGGATCTTCCGTAACTTTCAAGGGAACTATTTCGCTCTTTACAGAGTATCCGCCGGCAGTCGACCGTTCAAAAATAATAGAATCCTTGCAGAGAGTCGCTCTTATTTCCGAAGACGAAGCAAAAACGCTTGAAAAACCTGTAAATGAAGCAAAAAATTTAATCGCATCCGCTCAAAACCATAATTCCAGCGGAAATGCGCAAACAAAGCCACGAGTGGATACAACAAACGCAAAAAAAGATTCAGTTGTTTCCGTCGCTCAAAAATCCAACATAAAAGTTGAAAATACAACCGCCGGAATCAGACTTACAATCCAAAATCTGCAATTCAAGGCGGACAGCGCAGAACTTTTACCAGGAGAAGAAAAACGGCTGGATCAAATTGCACAAGTTTTAAAACAAGCGCAAAACAGCCAGTTTTTAGTAGAAGGTCATACAGCCAGCACAGGTTATGAAAAAGGCGAAATGCAGCTTTCAGCAGAACGCGCACATGCAATAGCAAAAGCGCTTTCGGAGCGCGGAATTCAACCGGCAAGATTTATAACAAAAGGCAGCGGGTCGCATAAACCAATCGCAGACAATTCAACGCCACAAGGAAAAGCGCAGAACCGCCGCGTAGAAATTACAATTCTGGAATAGCAATTAATAAATATTCAGAAAATTTTCCGAGGATTTCAAACCTGCATAAAAATTTCAGTCTTATGCAAATTTCCCAGTTTTTCCAGCGCAGCACCCAGCGGAAGATTTTTATTCTCTTCATTTTCCATAAACTTCTTCAAATCAATAGAAAACCTGTTCATAGAAAAATGCTGAAAAACAAAAACGCTTTCCCAATCTGCAAATTTTTTAAGTTCATCGCGATATTTTACAAAAATTCCTTTATCCTTAAGTTCGCTGTAACCGACAAGCCAAATCTTAGCATTCAACACTTTTGCCAATTCAGCAGTTTTCCGCGCCATCCAAATTTGACTTTCTTCAATCAAATCAACAACAGATTTTCCGCCGCATTTTGCAATATTTCTCAGCTGAGCAGTTTTTGCAGAATGAACCGGCGTTTTGTTCAAAATAATTACATTTTTTCTAAAATCAATTTCCAGTTCAGGATTCTTCCTAAAAAATCCTTCCCCAAGTTTTCCGGCCTGACCAACAAGATATTTATTATTTTTCAAAAGTTGCTCGTCTTTTCCCGGATTATCGCCAATAACAAAAAGTTTTATTTCATCCGAAGGCAAAATTTCATCAAGCGCACGATTGTACACAATCGGAGTTTCAAACGGATATTCCGGCGTCCCAGCCTGTTCCGCAGCATTTTTCTGCAATTCCGTCAAATTCGGAATTCTACGATTCCATTCTTCAATTTTTTCTTTAAATTCTTTCCTAAAATTATCCAATGCTAAAAATTGTTCGTTTTTCATTTTTTCCTTTTTTTCAAGCGGACAACACCGTTCGCGTCTACCGCCGCTCACTACTCAAAAATTGCCCAAAGTCAATTTTTGACGCCATTTCATTTTTTTAAAGGGCGGACAACCGCCCTACGTCTCAAACGCTTCGTTCCTCAGCGTTTTCGCCTACCCACCGTACGGGCTCAAACGCCGCCCGTAACGCCCGCTTTTGCAATCATCTATTCTTTTTGCCAATCCGTTGAATGCAAAATATCACTCACAGCCTGTTGAATGCGCCGGCTGCTCTGCGTTCCGTAAAGTTCACTTCGTCTTATAAAACCAATATCGTAATAACCTAAAATATTTCCAGCCGAATACGTTACAAAATTATCTGCATAGCGACCGCTTTCCAAAACAATCTGCGGAACAAGCCCCATTCCTATTCCAAGCTGAGCAAGAGCTAAAATCGCTTCGTTTCCTTCCGTTTCTGCGGCAATAACGGGATTCACATTTCTGCTGCGAACCCATTCATCAAAACGTCGGCGTGCAAGTCCGGTTTTCGGCAAAATAAGCGGAACGGACGAAATAAAATCCTGCGGAGAACTGTTTTCAAACTTAAAGCTGCTTTTTTTACTTGCCGCAAAAATCAGCGGAGTATGGCGCACGCTTATAGTTTCCATATAAGAAAGTCCGTCCTCCGGAATTGCCGCAACCGCAAGATTTGCTCTTCCTTCTCGGATTGCCGCAATCGCTCCGGCAGGATCACCTGTTTCCAAAACAACTTGAATTCCAGGATAATTTTCCGCAAATTTTTTTATAAACAGCGGAAGAATAACGTAACACGCTGTAACAGAAGCATAAACGTGCAGCGTTCCCGTTATTTTATTTTTTTCGCCTTTAAATTCTGCAATCAAATCGCTTTCTTTTTCCAATGTATTACGCGCAAAATCCGCAAAAAGCTTTCCGTTCGGAGTAAGTTCAACCTTGCGGTTCGAACGGTCAATCAAATCTGTTCCAGTTTCTTCTTCCAGGCGCGAAATAATCCTGCTGAGCGCAGAAGGACTTATATTAATTTCTTCCGCAGTTTTCGCAAAATGCAACTGTTTGCTCAACACAACAAATGCTTTCAATTCATAAAAATTCATCTTTCCTTTATTCTATCACGCTTACAATATTTTTGACAAACATTCATTCAGCAGTTTATAATATTAGCATTACTCATGGAGGCATTATGAAAAAGTTTATTTCCGCATTGTGCGTTGCACTAATCGGCTCTTCAGTTTTTGCTTACGACATTGCATCAGAAGCACAGTTAAAAGGCGGACCAAAAAGTGTTACAAAGACGGATTTTTCAATAGTTTCAAAATTCGGTGAATATTTCCGCACTCCAAGCACAAAGTACACATACATTTTAGATTCCGCAGGAAAAACAATTGAATCCTCGGCACTTACCGCAAGAGATGTTGTTGTAAACAAAATCATCAACAGTTATGATTCAAACGGAAACTTAACAAAACAAACTTGCGTAGATTCAGAAGGAATTCAGCTTTGGCAGTCCGAAACCACTTATAAGAACGGAAAAAAAGCAGACATTTCTGAATACGGTAAAGACGGTTCGCTCAAAAGCAAAATTATTTATTCCTATGAAAATTCAAATATTTCCTCAGAAAGTATTTACGATTCGGAAGGCGCGCTTGTAGAAAAAATAACATTCAAATACGACGAAAAAGGTCGCGTTTCTGTTCAGAACATTTACTTTAACGATGGAAGCCTTGCGCAAGAAATTCAAACTGTTTATACAGACAACGGAAAAAAGGATTCCGTTTCTTATTATGACAAAACCGGCGCGGTCACTTCAAAATGTATTTTCCGCTACGCAGCAAACGGAACTTTGTCTGAAGTTACAACTTACGGCGCAGACAATCAGGTTTCAATCCGCCAACTTGTAAAATACGACAGCAACGGAAACATTCAGCGGATTACAACTTATAACATTGCAAAGAAATTTGGAACAACCGTAAACGAAATGACTGATATGGTAGAATTCTCTTACGATTATAATTCCGCAACAACCGCAGATACTGAAGAAACTTTCTCTGTTATAGACGCAAAATAAAAATTAAAGCAAAGGCGCAAATACTTTAAAAATCCATCCCGTTATTCTTACGAACAGCGGGATTTTTTTATATTCGCTCAACGTTATTTCCTTGCAATCTTTCAAAGCGTCCTGAAAATCAATTTCTATTTGAGCAACAGTTTCCGTTTGATACAAAAAAACCCCGCATTCAAAATGATGGTACAGACTTCTGTAATCAAGATTTATAGATCCAACCGTTCCTCTTTTATCATCGGAAACAAAATTTTTTGAATGCAAAAAGCCTTTTTTGTAAGAATACACGTGAACACCGCTCATAATAAGCTGTTTTATAAATCTGCGCCCCACGCAATATGTAAGGAAATGGTCGTATCTTTCAGGAACAATAAGGCTTACCTCAACTCCGCGCTTGGCCGCAAAAATCATCGAATTCATCAACGTATTGTCAATTATAAGATATGGCGTCATTATGTGAACGTAATCATGCGCGCGGGAAATAATATAATTATAAACATCTTCCGCTGTATCAGAAGTTGAATAAGCATCGTGCCCATAGGGAATTACAATTCCGCCTTTATTCTGCGGATTTTTCCGAATATTTACAAAACGGTCAAAATCTTCAAAAGAAAGTTCCGTTTTTTTCGTCTGCAAATACCAAAGCTGCAAAAAAGTAACAGTAAACGTTCTTACCGCAGGTCCTTCTATCCTGATTGCCGAATCTTTCCAGTAAGGAAAACGCTTGTGATTCAGATTTATATATTCATCAGAAATATTAAGTCCGCCAGTATAAGCTACAAGTCCGTCTATTTCCAAAAGTTTACGGTGATCGCGGTTATTAAGCGCAGAATCATAAACAGGAATGAACGGAGAAAATATTTTTGCTTTTAATCCAAGACTTTTCAAATAATTTTCATATCTTTTTGTGGAATACGCAACGGAACCTAAACTGTCGTAAAGTACATAAACTTCCACACCGACAGCCGCTTTCTGAACAAGAATTTCAAGAATTCTGTCCCACATATAACTTTCTTCAATTATAAAATATTCAACAAAAATAAATTTCTTTGCCTTTTTCAAATCTTCCAAAGCAGCATCAAAAAAATTTTCTCCGCAAGAAAAATATTTTGTTCTCGTATCTGTAAATGCAGAAAATCCTTCCGCATTCTTTAAATATGTTGCAAAGTCCTTAATTTTTGGATAAAGAGAAAGCGCTTTGTTTTCTGTGTGAATATCCGCTAAAAATGCGCGGGAACAACTTTTTATCTTTTTAAGTCTTTTGGAAAAATTAGTTCCAGGTAAATTTTTCTTGAACAAAATAAACAGCGCAATTCCAAAAAAAGGCATAACAAGAACCGGAATAAGCCAAGCTATTTTAAATTCATTTCTTCCTGGACTGTTTACAAGATAAAAACAAAACAAAAGACTTACGGCAACGCTAATCTTAAAGAGATGCTGCGAATACGGAATATACAAAAATGCCGGTGCTGTAAATAACACAATTTGAATAATCAAAAGAAGAACAACAACCAACAGTCTACTAAAAACAAAAGTTTTTAATGTTTTAAAACGCCGATACAATGCTCTGGATTTTTTAGAATTTTTATTCATATTTTGCCAATTTCACCTTTTACAAGTATAATTAAATATAATAATTTTTGCTATTAACGCCGATAATAATTAATAAAAAAGTTGAAGAGCGAGGTACAATATGAAACAGATTGGTATTAAACTGGCTGACGGATCTTTTTATCCGATTATGGAAGAAGGAAAACCAGTAAAAAAAACATTAGGACTTACAACTGTAAACGACAATCAAACTCGCGTACTTGTTGATGTGTATCGTTCAAAAACTGGAACAATGGAAGATGCAGAATATATTGATACTTTGCAGATTGACAATCTTATAGCGCATCCTAACGGAACCGCCGACATAAATTTAAATATCGGGCTTGACGAAAACAATAAACTTCATGCAGAAATGATTGACCCGGAAACCGGCGGAACTTCAAATGCAAACGTAACTTTAGTTTCGCGGACTTTGGAAGAACGACTTGAACCAACAAATTATGATGTAAAACTTGGCGAAAACGGATCGGAATCTGTAGAAGAAAGCGATAACGATAGTTTCAGCATTCCTGATTTTGATGAAATTGCGCCGGCAGACGAAGACGATTTTTCAAGCGAACTTTCCGAACTGGAAGCGGAACCGGAAGAAACACAGGAAATCTCAGAAGAAAACAATGCAGAAGGCTCTACGGCCGGAAAAATTGCCGCTGGTGCCGCACTTGGCGGACTTGCCGCCGCAGCAGCAATGAGTTTGGCAAAAGAAAATTCGGAAGCAGAAAATAAACCCGCAGAAACAGCGACTTCAATTTCCGAAAAATCAGATAATTCTGAAGAAGACCTTAATCTTCCAGATTTCAGCGAAGAAAATCCTTTGGAAGAACCAATTGAAGAAGAGGAAAATAATTCCTTAGACGACTTGGCAAATGATGAATTTGACTTACCGGATTTTGACGAAAACAATTCTTCCGATGAAGAAATTTCAATTCCTGTAACAGATGACGAAATAATTTCCGCTGATGATACAACCGATCCTGCGGAAAACTTTGACTTACCGGATTTCGACGAAAGCGACAGTGCGGATTCTGCGGATAACAGAGAACAAAACGCAACAGACAACACTATTTCCGCTGATGACACAACTGATTCTGCGGAAGACTTTGAATTACCGGATTTCGACGAAAGCGACAGTGCGGATTCTGCGGATAACAGCGAACAAAACGCAGCTGACAACACTATTTCCGCTGATGACACAACCGATTCTGCGGAAGACTTCGACTTACCGGATTTCGACGAAAGCGACGGTGCGGATTCTGCGGATAACAGCGAACAAA
>CAYXDA010000093.1:0-8406 GCA_964463615.1 uncultured Treponema sp. | reverse complement strand
AGTTGTTCTGAAAGCTGGGATGGATTTGCCTTTGTTTCTTGAATGCATACAACATCCGCATTGCAGGTGGCAAGCCATTGCAAAAATCCTTTTTTTTCAACTGCACGAATTCCGTTTACATTCCAAGAAATAATGTCCATAAAAAATCCTTAAAAAAATATATCAGAAAAAGAAAGAATAATTAACATGAAAAACCGCTTTTTCTTCTGTTACTTTTTGTACGGGCGTTTTGCGTGTTTGAACGTAAAATCTGCAACTGTATAAGGGTTTGCGATTTTGCTTCCGACAGCCTGTAGTTTCCATTTCAGACGCATAATCACAACGTGTTTTCCCTTGAATGCTTTTTTTAAGCAATGCCGCACAGTTTTTTCAGAAGAAATTCCATGCAGAACTTCTTTTCTTGCACCGTTTGATGCGACATTTGCGAATTCAGTGCTTACAGAGCCCGGACACAGTGCGCACACTTTTATTCCTCTTGGTTTTAATTCTGCTGCAAGCGCAAGGCTTAAACTTAGAACATAGGCTTTTGTTGCACCGTAAACTGCAAAATTTCCTAAAGGTGCATAAGATGCCATGCTTGCCGTATTTATTATATATGAGTTTTCATTCATGAACGGCAGAGAATAGCCGGTTAATCCTGTAAGAGCCGTGCAGTTGGTTTCTATCATCTGCATTTCTTTTTCAACCGGAGTTTCTTCAAAAGGACCGTAAGTTCCAAAACCGGCATTGTTTATAAGAACGGTAATTTCAAAGTTGCCGGATTGTTTTTCCTGCTGCAAAATTGAATTGAATTGTCTTGCGCCTTCCATGCCGGAAATGTCCAGCTGGATTGTGCGCACTTGCGGCGCTCCGCTGATTTTTTTGATTTCTTCCGCAGTCAACAAAAGTTTTTCTGATCTGCGCGCTATAAGCCAAAGTTCGTCAATGCAAAGATACTGATAATCTTTTGAAATTTGAAGTGCAAAATCTTTTCCCATTCCGCTTGATGCGCCGGTTATTACTGCAATTTTTTTCATGCTGAAATTATAGCATATTTGAATATTGTTATGTAGTCTGAAATTTTAATTTTTGCGCAATTGCATTAAAGTTTGAAAAACTTGCACGGAGCGGAATGAGCGGGCGTTGCGGGCGGCGTTTGAGCCCGCAGGGTGGGGTAGCCGAAAACTGAAGTTTGAGGCGTAGGGCGGTGCTCCGCCCTTAAAATATATTGTATTAATAGTTTGCAATTATGGAATTAGTGGAATAAAATTGAATTATGGAAGAATTTACATTAAAAAAGAATGGACTTATTTATATAAATGATTATAAAACTGTTGTGGGAATTGATTCGGATTCCGGTTTGTTTGACGGTTCTGTTCCGAACGGACCGGATGCAGTGGAGGAAGAGGCTTTTTCTTGCTGCGCTTTGAAAAAAATAACGCTTCCGGATTCTGTAACTTATTTGGGAGCAAATCTTTTTTGCAACAGTACGGAGCTTGAAAGTGTAAAACTTCCTGCGTTTGTGAAAAAATTGCCGCCGTTTCTTTTTTGCGGATGTAAATCTTTAAAAGAAGTTGTAATGCCTTTGGAAGTTGAAGATTTTTCTGAGGGTCTTTTTGCGGGCTGCGAAGTTCTTTCTGAAATTCCTTTCAGGGCCGGAATTAAAACTTTGCCGGAAAATGTTTTTGATTCGTGTTATGCAATAAAATCGCTTGTGATTCCGGCGAGCGTAACTAAAATTTGCGAAAATGCGATTGCAAACTGTACGAACCTTGAAACTTTAGTGCTTCCTGCAAATCTTGAAATTCTTGAAGACGACTGGCTTGTTAATTGTCCTAAACTTAAGCACATAAGAATCAGCAGTGAAAATAAAAATTTTAAAACTGATGAGGAAAACTGTATTCTTTACAAAATTGTCGGGGATTCGGAAATTCCTTTGATTACATTGAAAAACAGAACGGAAGAAAATCTGCCAGGATTTAAGGAACCTGATACGGAAAATTCTATTATAACTTTTGATGAGAATGATGATGAAACAATGGATGATACAAATATTTTTGATTTGGATGAAAGTTTGACTGAAGAAAAAAATGAAGATTTGAATTCCGCTGACAATCTTGAGGGCGCAGAATTGCAGGCGTCTGAACAAGAGCGGGATGATGAAAAAAAATCGGAGAGGGATGATGATATGGATTCCAGATTAAAAGAAATTCTTGGACAGAATAAAATGTACAGCGAAAATGAATTTTCGATTATGGATATTCCGGCGGCAAGCGAAGAAGAGATTGCTTCTGACAGATTGGCGCCGACTTTTGAAAGTGAAGAAAGTTCTGAAATTGAAAGGTCGGATGTTTCTTGCGCTGAAAATTGCGAAGACCGCGGAAATTCTGAAAATACAAATGCTGAAAACACGTCTGCGCAATCTATGGAAGACAAACTTAAAGAGATTATGAGCCAGAATGACGGAGGTTTTTCTATTTGCGACATTCCTGTTGCAACTGATGAAGAAATTGCGGCGAATAAACTTTTTGAAAGCGGAAAAAATTCTGCGGAAACAGAATCCGCTGCGGATGATGACTTTTCGGAAGCGGAAAATTCTGAATCTGAAGATGTTTTGCAAAGTGCGCCTGCCGCTTTTGGAGCGGAATCTGCGGAGAGCGCCGAAAACGTCTTTATGAATAATATTGTTTTTGAGTCGCAAAAAGTTTTCCAGCAGAATACTGGTGTTTGCGGAGAGCAAAGAACTCTTTTTGTCTTTGCGGAAAACTTGGTTTCTACTCCTTTGGGAGAAAAATTTTCTGCAAGTCTGAAAAAACTTTGCACTCGTCTTTCAAAAATTCACAACTTTACGAGCATCTATTATTTTTACAACACAAGAATAGATACGGAAAAATTTAAGGCCCAGTTTATAAATTTTATGAAAGACAAGGATGTTGTTGTTGCATGTGATGGTCAAGATATTTACAATATAATGGAAAGAACTGTTACTTTCTGCGGTTTTGTAAATATTTCTCTTTCTCCGTCTGATATTCGGAAAGAATTTGAGAATGCAAAAAATCCTGAAATAAAACCGCTTAAACTTATAGTTCAGGACAATCTTGAAGAATAATCTTATAATTTTTATAATTTTGTATATTTAAAGAATTAGGTTGAATTTTTACAAATGGACGCTGATATTTTTGAATGTCTTGAACAGTTGGGATTTTCTCATACAGAAGCGAAAGTTTATTGCACAATGGTTCCGGAAGAGAAAATGAACGGATATCAGATTGCAAAAGCTCTTGGAACTTCGCGTTCTTCGGTGTACGCGGCTTTGGGAAATCTTGTGGAAAAAGGAGCTGTTCTTTCTATTCCGGGACAAACCAGTGAATATGCAGTTGTTGAACCGGAACATCTTATAAATAAAATTACTGAAAAACATAAGAAGAACGCGGAAGATGCAAGGATTCTTCTTGGAAAGATTTCTTTAAGAAGGCGCGCATCAAATTATTTTTGCAATATTCACGGAAGACAAAATCTTGTTGATGCAATAAATCTTATGATTGATGGGGCAACGCGTGAAATCGTAATAGATTCGACAATGAATTTAAAGTTTTTTGCGGAGAAACTTAGAGGAGCAAAAAAACGTGGCGTAAGAATTGTTTTGTTCAGTTGGGTGAATCTTGAGCTTTATGATTTGGATGTTGAATTTTACTGCAATGATTTAAAAAGAAAAAAAGCGGTGGAACAGCGATTTTTAATGGTTGTTGATAATGTTTCATGCATTATTTGCAGCAATGTACAGAACGAATATATTCCGCATTCAAAGTTTTATACAGAAGTGAAATCGATGCCGTCTGAAGACAGTGATTTTCTTGGATTAAAAACTGACAACCGTTTGCTTGTAAGCATTATTCAAGAGCATATACATTTTGATATTTATTTGAACAAATTGCGCGCAAAAAATGGCGGAGAAATTATAACTCCGGATATTCTTTGCCATACATTGATGGAAACTGGAAATTAAAAAATTACTTGGGTGGGAAAATGGCTTACGTAAAAAATCTATTTGATCAGAATTTTATTCAGTACGCAAGTTACGTAATTCGTGACAGAGCAATTCCGGAACTTGTGGATGGGTTAAAACCTGTTCAGCGGCGAATTTTACATACACTTTTGGTAACGGATGACGGACGCTTTCATAAAGTTGCGGGGGTCGTTGGCGACTGTATGAAATTTCATCCGCACGGAGATGCTTCTATTTATACAGCGCTTGTAAACCTTGCTAATAAAGAGCTTTTTATAGATAAACAGGGAAATTACGGAAATATCTTTACAGGTCATCCGGCGGCGGCTCCCCGCTATATTGAATGTAGAATTCGTTCCATTACAAAAGACATTCTTGTTACGAATTCTGCGATTACTGAATATGTAGACAGTTACGACGGACGGAATAAAGAGCCGGTTATGTTCCAGGCAAAACTTCCGGTTGTTCTTATTACCGGCGCAGAAGGAATTGCTGTTGGAATGAGCACTCAAATTATGAGCCATAATGTTCATGAGGTTATTGAAGCTGAAAAAAAATGTCTGCGCGGCGAAGAATTTCAACTGTTTCCGGATTTTCAGACCGGCGGATTGATTGACTGCTCTGAATATAAAGACGGGCTTGGCAAACTTATTACAAGAGCGAAGATTGACAGTTCGGATGATAAAAAAATTATAATTACAGAGCTGCCTTATGGAAGTACAACAGAATCTCTTATTGAGTCGATTGAAAAAGCAGCAAAAAACGGAAAGGTAAAAATTGCTTCAATAAATGATTTTACAGCGCAGTCCGTAAGCATTGAAATAAAACTGCCGCGCGGTGTTTACGCAAAAGACGTTATTGATTCGCTCTATGCGTTTACTGATTGCGAAAAAACGGTTTATTGCAATCTTCTTGTTATAAAAGACAATATGCCGGTTCAAATGACTGTTACAGAAGTTATTAAGTTCCACGCAAAGCAGCTTACGCGCGTTTTAAAGGAAGAACTTGAATTTGAAAAACAGCAGCTTTTGGAAAAACTTCATTTAAGGACTTTGGAGCGGATTTTTATAGAAGAGCGCATTTACAAAAAAATTGAGCAGATGAAAACAGAAGAAACTGTAATAAAAGCGGTAAAAGACGGATTCAAACCGTTTAAGGAAGAGCTTTTGCGTCCTGTTACAGATGAAGATGTTGATCATCTTTTAAAAATTCCAATCCGGCGCATTTCTTTGTACGATATTAATAAAAACCGCAAGGAAGTTCAGGCTATTAACGCAAGAATTAAGGAAATCAACCGGCTTTTGAAACATCTTGTTGATTACGCAATAAGTTATCTTGAAGGAATAGAGGGAAAACTTGATCCAAAAACTATAGAACGCAGAACAACTGTTACAAACATAAAAACTGTTGATGTGAAATCTGTTGTGCGGCGCGATATCTTGCTAAAATATAATTCGGATTCCGGATATTTGGGAACGGCTGTTTCCGGCGGTGAAGAAATTATGAAAATCACTCCGTTTGACCGCATTATTTATGTGCGGAAAAGCGGCATTTTTACAGTTACGGAAGCGCCTTCCAAAGTGTTTGTGGGACCGGAACTTCGTTATTGCGGTTTTGCAGACAAAGAAAGTCTTTCTAAAGTTCTGTTTACGATAATTTATCGCGATCCTGAAACACAGTTTGCTTATATAAAGCGGTGCAGAGTTGCCGCTTACATAATGAACCGGGATTATTTTTTTGCACCGGACGGAATGGAAGTTCTTTGGATTGATACGCGGAAGAATTTTGAATTTGCGCTGAATTATGTAAAAAAGCCGCGCGTAAAAATCTTGCAGGAAAAATTCAAAGCTTCGGATTATGCGGAAAAAGGAATAAAGGCGCAGGGGGTGCGTATTGTTGCAAAAGAAGTTCAGAATATTGAAGTTTTAAAAGAAGAAAAACAATGAAAATTTTAACCGGGCATGTTGAAGTTGAATTTTGTGTAAAAGGTTCCCGCTTTCTTTCTGAACTTTTTCCATGTACGTCGCAGGCGGACGCAAAAAATATTGTGAAGGCTCAAAAAGCAAAATATGCGGATTCAACGCATGTTGTTCATGCGTTTGTTCTTGGGTTGAGCAAAGAAATTTTGGGAATGAGCGATGACGGTGAACCTTCCGGAACAGCCGGACGCCCTGCGCTTGATGTTTTGAAAGGTTTTGACTGTACAAATGTTGTTCTTACAATAACAAGATGGTTCGGAGGGACTTTGCTTGGAACCGGCGGACTTGTAAAAGCATACGGAGACGGAGCGAAACAAGTTCTTTCTGTGGCGGAAACTTCCGGCGCATTTGAAGAATATGTTGAAAAAAAAGAATTTTCTTTTTGCACGGATTATGCTTTGTATAAAAGTGTAAAGCATTTTATGGATTCTTTTTCTGTGTGCGGTCTTAAAGAAAATTTTGGAACTAATGTAAATATCAGCGGAAAAATAAATGCTTCGGAATATGATGATTTTTGCAAGACTTTAAAAGATATTTCCGGCGGAAAAATTATTTTGTAAGTTGAACGGGGCGTTGCGGGGCTGTGAGCAAACTGATTTTTGCCCCGCTGGGTGGGGTAGCCGAAAACTGAAGGTGGTTGAGTGTTCCGATAAACTTAACAACCATCTTAATCTTACGAAACCCCGAAGTTTGAGGCGTAGGGCGGGACTCCGCCCTTTAAAAATTATTTTTTAATCATAACTATATTCGGGATGTTCGGTTTTGTTTCGCGTTTGAAAAGATATTTTAAAGGATGAATGTCAAATGCGTTCATAGACCAGCCGCCGACTGCGTTCAAATCGATTATGTTTACACTTACGGGATGCTGAATCGGAAGAATCAGCGCTTCGTCGAGCAGCAGTTGCTCTGCTTTTGCAAGGATTTTGTTGTGATTTTCATCTGTGTGGAGCGCGGCTTCGTCCAAAAGAGAATCGAATTCTTCGTTCTTCCAGCCGCTTTCGTTCATTGTTGAATTTCCGCGGAAAAGTTCCAGGAATGCAAGCGGATCTGCAAAATCGCCAATCCAAGTGTAACTGAAAAGTTCTGCGTTTGAATTTTTGATGCTGCTCAAGTATTCGGAATCGGGGATTGGCGCAATTTCAAGTTCCACTCCAAGCGGTTCCCATGCTTTTTTTAGCAATTCCGCTTTGTTTTCCATATAATCGTTTGCTGGAATTGCAAATGTAAGTTTGAGTTTTTCTTCTTCGGAAACAGATAAATTTTTGCGCGCTTCTTTCATCAGAAATTTTGCTTCCGATTCATCTGAAAAAACGTAGCCTTCCACGTTTGGATAGCCGTTAAGCGCATAAACCAAACTTTGTGCCGGAACATAAGTGTTTGCGCGCAGTTCGTTCCATGGCACGGCTTCTAAAAGCGCTCTTCTTAAATCTGCGTTGTTCCAGAGCGAAGTTTCCTGGAATTTGAAAAAGAAATATTGTGTTGCGAATTCTGCGCACAAATGAATTGAGTCTTGGGAAATAAGTTTTTTTTCTTCGAATGAACTTGCAATCCAATCTGCTGCTCCGGAGTTGAATGCATAGGTGTTTTCGTTCGGATCTCCGGAAAGAAGAATTGTTATTTGCGCAAGTTTTGTGTTTTCTGCATCATAATAGTTTTCGTTTCTTTTCAGAATTATGCTGAATGGTGTTCGCTCTGCAAGTACAAAAGGCCCTGAAAAAAGCGAAAGTTCTTTTCCTGTTACAGAAAATGTTGGCATACATAAAAGTTTCGGAAGATGTGCTGCAGGAGCGTTTAGGCGCAGAGTAATCGTGTGCTCGTCTATGGCGTAAATTTCTACGTTTTCCGCGCTGCCTTTTTTTGTTCTGAATTCTTTTGCGCCTTTTACAATATCAAAAAGCGAGGCGAACGGCGCGTCCGGATTTGCAATCAGGCTGAGCCAAGAATCTTTTACGTCTTGAGCAGTAATCGGAACTCCATTACTGAATTTTGCATCTTCGCGAAGAACAAATGTCCATCGTTTTTTGTCGCGGGAAAGTCTGTGGGATGTCGCAATTGCATAAACAGGATCTAGCGTTACGGGATCGTAAGAAAAAAGTCCTTCGTAAAGTCCGGTTAAAATCTGCGCCTCTGCGGAATAATTTGCGGTTTGCGGATTCAGATTGAAATTGTGTGCAGATTCAATTATTACAAAATTTTTTTGAAGTTCATCCTCTTCTCTATTTTTAGGATTTTCGCTCTCTTCATTGTTTTGCTCTGTTTTCTGAATGTTCTGAAGGTTTTGAAATTCTTCCGTTTTTTCTTCAGATTGTATTTCCTGCGCAAAAACAACTGCGGCGCTTAGAAAAACAATTAAGAGAGCTGCTCTTTTTAATTTTTTTATAAATTTAATATTCATTTTTAATTCCAAGCCGAGCCATCTGTTCCTGTTCTTCTATGTACGCA
>CAYXDA010000092.1:0-8428 GCA_964463615.1 uncultured Treponema sp. | reverse complement strand
ATGTTCTATTAATATATAAATTAAAAAAAAATATGTCAAGAGGCTACAATCGCTTATTTGCAGCAACTTGCGGAAGGGATTTGTGCCCGGCAGGGTTCGAACGAGCGCAGCGAGTTTGAACGGAAAAATTGGCTTTGCCAATTTTATAACGCCAAAGCCCGACGTAAAAAGTGATTGCGCTTGCGAAATCACTTTTTACGGTCCGCCCTTAAATTTTACAGATTTATGTTTTTACTTTCTTTAATTCGTGCTAAACTGCTTTTATGACAGATGACGAATTGCTTACTGATTCTTATAAAAAAATTCTTTCAGAAATAAAAGAAAACCGCAAATATCTTGAAAAAGATAATTTCGAATATACTCAAGAACTTATTGAAGAATGTGATGACGTAATCGCGATTTTAAGCGATATTCTTACGGAAATCAACGGAATTAACTCTCTGAATGCGCTGGACGAAGAAGATTACGCTTTTATGTACGAAATGCTTAATTCCTATGCCGAAATTTTTATTGTAGACGGGCGAACTCAAGAATCTTTGAAAAAAGACTCTGAAATTTTTGAACAATTAATGGATATTTTGTCTTTATTGGAAAAAAATTATGTTCCGCAAGATTATTCCAGCAATGATGATGTTGATGCTGACGAAAACAGCGAGGAAAACTTCTAAATGCATAAAAACTTAGCCGGAACTCAATACAAAAAAGAACACAAACCGGATTTTGGCCGTGAACGAATAGAACTTCTTTACGAAGACGAATACATTGCCGTTATTTTCAAGCCAAGCGGAATGTTAAGCGTTCCGTATCCGGGAAGCCATAATAAAACTGCACAAGATGCGCTTGAACAACTTTTAAGAAAAGAAGGCACCTACAACTCTTCCCACCGCCCTTTTGTAGTTCACAGGCTTGACCGCGACACATCCGGCGTTATGATGTTTGCGCTGACCAGCGATGCTCAGAAAAAAATAATGGAAAACTGGCAAAAAATGGTTATAGAGCGGCTTTACCGCGCAGTTGCTGAAAATCCGCAAAAAGAACTTCCGGCAAGCGGAACCATCAATGAAGAACTTGCTTACAATGCGCACAACATAGGTTTTGTTCCTAAAGACAATGCAAAACCTTCGGAAAACAACAGCAAACCCCGCAATCTTGGCCGACAAGCGCACAACAATAAAAATGGTGAAAAATCAATTTATGAGCGGAATCTTGTTATAAAGAACGGAAAAGCCGAATTCAAAACTATTTCCGCTGTAACGCACTACAAAATATTGCAGCGCGGAAAGTTCCATACGCTTTTTGAGCTAAGCCTTGAAACAGGACGAAAAAATCAAATCCGCGCGCATTTGGCTTCAAAAGGCTACCCGCTTGCCGGCGACGAAAATTACCGCGCAAAAACAGATCCGTTCGGCCGGCTTGCATTGCACGCGCGCACATTGGAATTTACACATCCTTACACCAACAAAAAAATGAAGTTTGAAATTCCCGAGCCGGAAAACTGGATTTTAACCGTACAGCAAAATTCAGGAAATATTCCGGCAGTTTGGGCAAACCAAAAAAATTCGCATTTTCATAATGAATACAAAAAAAATGAAAGTTACGCAGGTTTTGCAAATCAAAAAAAAGATTTGCCAAGCCATAAAAAACTTTCTAAAATGGATTTTATTTCTCGCGGAAAACTGCGAAAATAATAAATCATACACTTGAATTTTGATTTTTACTTGAAAATCTAGAAAAACACAAATCAAAATTCAGACTGAAAAAGGAAATTTTATGGACGGAAAACGACTGATTTTTGCAATGGCTGCTTTTATTGTTGCCGGTTTAATTTTTTTAGCGTTGGGATTTTATTTTTCTTCAAAAAGTTACCAAAAAGCGCTCGCAGAAAGCCGGGAAACTCCCGAAGAAAAAGAAAAAGCCGTAATTATGGGAAAACTTTGCGGAATGATTGCTTTGGCACTCGGCGGACTTACCGTTGCAGCCGGAATAATAATAAAAGTTTTGCCGCAACTTTTCCATTACCTTGCATTCGCATACATTCTTGCATTAATCGCATGCTTTGCAGCATTATTTTTTTATTTTGGGCGAAAGAAGTAAACGCTAAAAGGGCTTTTCAGTGCTCTCGCTTCGCTCGCCTAGCGGCCGGCCCTCGCCTAGCTCGGGCCCACTTCGTGGCACTTACAATCCTGCGCAAGTTTTTTTTTGCATAAATAATATTTTTTCCGCAATCAAACTGCGGATTTTTACATTTACTCCGCACTTCGGGTTGCACCACCCGAAGCAATTTAAATTGCAAAAATCAAAATATTTTCCGCGCTTAGCAAAACCTTTTTATTTTCCGCAAATTTCAGAATATCTTCTCCAGAAGATCCGCAATTCAAAATTATTCCAATCTTTTCTGAACCATCTTCTGCGGTTTTTACAATATGAACGATTCTGTTTTCGCCATCTCTGTCAGAATCTGAATAAACAAATTCATATTCCGTACTTTTCATTGCCGGATGTATTTTTCGCAATTCAATAAGTTTTTTCACAAAGTCAAATTCACTGGCAAATCTGCCTTCTTCAATTTCTTTCCAAGGCATACAGCGGCGATTATCCGGATCATAACCGCCCGGCAAAAGAATTTCTGTTCCATAATAAATGCAAGCGGAACCCGGCATTGCAAAAAGCAAAACCAAAGTTTGCAGAGCAGCCGTTTTACTTCCGCCGCAGCGATTTAAAATTCGTATTGTATCGTGGCTGTCCATCTGATTGAACAAAACTCTGTTCACTTGTTTATAATACATTGAATAACAGCGGTTCATTGCAAATTCTAATTGTTTTACATTCCAGTCAGAAGAACTGCAAAAATCCGCAATTCCGTTCTGCAAAGGATAATTCATAACGGAATCGAATTCATCGCCGCGCAACCACGGAAGCGAGTTGTGCCAAATTTCACCGATAATGTAAAAATCAGGTTTTAACGCAACCATCGCTTTTTTAAGCTCTTTGCAAAAAACGTGAGAAACTTCGTTCGCCACATCAAGACGAATAGCATCTATATCATATTCTTTTACCCAGTTTTCGCAAATTTCAATAATATATTTTCTGCATTCCGGATTATTTGTATTCAGTTTTGGCATAAAATCCACAAAAGCAAATGAATAATATTTTCCGTTTCCTGCATTTCCACACTTATATCCGTAAGCCGGTTCAACAAAATCAAAATCATTAACCATAAACCAGTCTTTGTATTTTGATTTTTCGCGGTTTTTCCATACATCCTGCCACTTATCAAAAAACCAACCGGAATGATTAAAAACTCCGTCAAACATTACTTTTATTCCGCGCTTATGCGCTTCCTGCACGTAAGTTTTCACAACTTCCGAAGTTCCAAACTCTTCATCTATCTGCGAATAGTCATCCGTATTGTACTTATGCTGGCTTGTAGATTTATTTATTGGAGTTGTATAAATTCCGGTAATTCCAAGTTCTTTTAAATAATCAAGCTTATCAATTATTCCCTGAATATTTCCGCCGTAAACCGGTTCGCCAAACTCTTTCTTTTCGCCGATTTCTTCGCCAAATCTTTGCCAAGGCAAAAGATTTTTTGGAGTAAAATCGCTCTTTCCCCTGCAGAATCGCGCCGGAAAAATCTGATACCAAACCGTGTCTTCCGCCCATTTTGGAACTTTGCAAACATCGGAACTGTTCATCCACGGAAAAATAAAAAATCCGTATTTTTTTCCGGCGGTTTCAAACTGCTCTTTTGTAAAAAATCCATTATAAGTAAAAAAATATTCTTGAATTTCATTTTCAGAATTATTTTTGCCAACAAGCCTAAAATAATATGCAAGCCGCTTGAATTCCGGCTTTACACAAAAAGTCCATCTAAAATGTTCCTGAAGTTCTTTTTTCTGCGTAATTTCCTGTTCTTTTCCGTTCCAACTCCAATTGCCGCCCATTATTCCGCCGGCAAAAGGATCGCCAAAAACAATAAAAATCTTGGAAATATCTTTTCCGGTAAGAATATTAATTTCAAGAGTATCTTCATCCAATGGATAACAAAAATTATCAAAAGCAAAATGCTGAACTGCTGCTAAATTCATTCGTAAAGTTTAACCTAAAAAAAATCGTTTCGCCACAAAAAAAATGCTTAAAACAAAAATTTAAAAAAAAGCGTGCCACAAAACGCAAAGCACGCTTTAATGATCCAGATGCGAGTCGAACGCACGACCTACTGCTTAGGAGGCAGTCGCTCTATCCAGCTGAGCTACAGGATCAAAAATAAAAACTATTGAAACGCCTTGCCACTTGCATCCACAAAACATGTATGCAAGCGTTTTACAGAACTTCAATAAAATTACAAGTTTAAAACAGTCCGGAAATTACTCCGTCATCGTCAACATCAATTTCAAGTGCGGCAGGAGATTTTGGCAATCCAGGCATTGTCATAATATCGCCCGCAAGAGCAACTACAAAACCTGCACCGGCATAAAGCTGAACATCACGAACCGGGAAAACAAAACCGCTTGGCGCGCCAATCAACTTTGGATCATGGCTTATGGAATTCTGTGTTTTTGCAATACAAACAGGAAGTTTTCCGTATCCTTGCGCTTCAAAATCCTTAAGTTTTTTCAAAGCTTTGCTTTCAAACTCTACTGAAGAAGCATGATATATTTCTTTCGCAATTTTTTCAATCTTCTTTTCAAGCGGAAGTTCATCTTCGTACAAAAAGTGAAAATCAGCCTTTCCGCTATCTGCAACATCAGCCACAACTTTAGCAAGTTCAGCCGCGCCTTCTCCGCCTTTTCCCCAAGCTTCGCACAAAACTGCGGTTGCGCCGTTCTCTTTGCAAAGTTTTTCAACCAGCGCAATTTCTTCGTCTGTATCAGTAATAAATTTATTAACAGCAACAACAGCCGGAACGCCAAACTTTGAAATATTTTCTATATGAGCCTTTAAGTTTGCAAAACCTTTTTCCAAAGCGGCAACATTCGGCTTAGAAAGTTCTGTTTTCGCAATTCCACCATGCATCTTTAAAGCGCGGATTGTTGCAACAATAACAACGGCATCAGGAGAAATTCCTGCAACGCGGCATTTAATATCCATGAATTTTTCTGCACCCAAATCTGCGGCAAAACCTGCTTCCGTAACAACATAATCACCCAAAGCAAGCGCACTGAGAGTTGCATTTACAGAATTGCAACCGTGTGCAATGTTAGCAAAAGGACCGCCATGAACAAAAACCGGATTTTTTTCCAAAGTTTGTACAAGATTCGGTCGAATTGCATCTTTTAATAAAGCTGCAACTGCACCTGTACATTTCAAATCGCCAAATTTTACATCTTCTTTTTTATAATTCTTTCCTATTATAATATTGGAAATTCGTTCTTTTAATTCAGAAATTGAACGGCTAAGACAAATAATAGCCATGATTTCGGAAGCTACCGTAATCTGAAAATGATCTTCGCGCGGAGTTCCGTCTGTCCGGTTTCCAAGACCATCAATAACATTTCTAAGCTGTCTGTCGTTCAAGTCAACACAACGCTTCCAAGTAACCGTTCTTGGATCAATTCCAAGTTCGTTTCCTTGCTGAATGTGATTATCGATCAAAGCAGCTATCAAGTTATTCGCAATTGAAATAGCATGAATGTCGCCGGTAAAATGCAAATTGATATCTTCCATTGGAACAATCTGCGCATAACCGCCACCGCATGCTCCGCCTTTTACTCCAAAACAAGGACCAAGCGAAGGTTCGCGCAAAGCCGTAACAGCATTCTTTCCAATTTTTCTAAGTCCATCGCCCAAACCAATCGAAACAGTTGATTTTCCTTCGCCGGCAGGAGTCGGAGTAATCGCAGTAACCAGAATAAGCTTTCCGCGCTTAGATTTATCACTTGCTTCAGCCTGAAGTTCGCGCAACTTTTTCATTGTAAGTTTTGCTTTGTAAGAACCGTAAAGTTCCATATCTTCCGGCTTAATACCAATTTTTTCTGCAACTTCTGCAACCGGAACCATAACATTTTTCTGAGCAATTTCAATATCTGTCATTTTTTTCCAACTTAAAAAGAAGATAAGTAAGTTTACATAAAAGACAAGGATTATTCAATTAAATCAAACAATCAAGTTCTTCTGCTGTCAATTCGCGATATTCACCAAGAGCAAGACTTTCATCCAATTTTAGAGAACCAATCGCAATGCGCTTTAAATAGACGACTTCGTTCTGCTCCGCAGCAAACATCCGTTTTACCTGATGAAATTTTCCTTCACTTATAGTAAGAACGCACTCGTTTTCACTCTTCCAGTCAATTTCCGCAGGTTTTAAAAGCGCGCCAAGTTCTTTTCCTTCAGCAGAAATTTCTATTCCTTCTTTGAAATCTTCCGCAATCTTCTTTTGACGTTCGTTTGTTTCCGAATTCGCCAATCTTACAAAATACGATTTTGGAAAATGAGTTTTCGGACTTGTAATTTTATGAGTAAGCGCGCCGTCCGTTGTAAACAAGAGCAAACCTTCCGTATCAATATCAAGGCGGCCGACCAAATGCAAATTTTCTTCCAAATAAGGTGTGTGAAATTTTTCATCCAGCAAATCAAAAACAGTCTGATGAAGTCCATCTTTGTTCGCACTTACAACATCCTGAGGTTTATTCATCATCAAATAAAAATTTTTACGAACCGCAAAAGGTTGACCGTCAATTAAAATCTCATCTTTATCAGGATTTACAGAAAAACTTGTATCAAAAATACGATTTCCATTAACCACAACTTCGGAAGAATACAAAAACTTGCGGATTGCTTTGCGGCTTCCAAAACCTTCATGCGAAAGAATTTTATCAATGCGGGAATTACTCATAAAGTTCCTGTTTTGACGGTTGCATATAATAAGCCGATGCGATAAATGCAACCACCAACTTAGCGTTTTGCCATAGGAATATATTTGCGCTCTTCGCAAACATTTTTATATGCAGGACGATAAATTCGTCCGCCGGCAACAAGTTCTTCTATTCTGTGAGCCGACCAACCGGCAATTCTGCTTATTGCAAAAATCGGAGTATAAAGTTCACGCGGAATATTAAGCATTGTATAAACAAAGCCGGAATACAAGTCTACATTTGCACAAATCTGCTTGTCTGAATGATGAACTTCCATAATAACTTCAGGAGCAAGTTTTTCTATCAATCTGTAAAGATTGAACTCTTCAAGACAACCTTTTTCCTTTGCAAGCTTTTCGGCTTTTTCGCGCAAAAGCAAAGCACGAGGATCGCTGATGGTATAAACAGCATGGCCCATTCCGTAAATTTTTCCGCTTCCATCAAATGCTTCTTTTTTTGCGATTTTTGTCAAATAATCGCGAACCTGATTTTCATTAGACCAATCTTTTACATTCGCTTTTATTTCGTCCATCATTTCAACAACACGAATATTCGCGCCACCATGACGACGGCCTTTTAAAGAACCGACCGCAGCCGCAATTGCAGAATAAGTATCTGTATCAGCAGAAGAAACAACATGAACTGTCAAAGAAGAGTTGTTTCCGCCACCATGCTCAGCGTGCAAAATAAGCGCCAAATCCAAGATTTCTGCTTCAAGTTTTGTATATTGGCAATCCGGACGAATCAAATGCAAAAAGTTTTCTGCCGTAGAAAGTTCCGGCAGCGGATTATGAATATACATAGATTTATTTTCGTAATAACGGCGACGCGCCTGGTAACCGTACGCCGCAAGCGTAGAAAAGCGGGAAATTAATTCTATGCACTGGCGCAAATTATTAGCAACAGAACGGTCTTCCGGATTTTCATCATAAGAATAAGAAGCAAGAACTCCGCGCGCAAGTTTGTTCATAATATCCTGGGAAGGCGCTTTCATAATCATATCTTCTGTAAAATTCGGCGGCAAAGCTCTTGATTCGCCAATAAAAGCACGAAATTCATTAAGTTCAGATTTTTTTGGCAATTCTCCAAACAAAAGAAGATAGGCGCACTGCTCATAACAATAATCATCATTTGCTTCCGCATCGCGGATAAGATCAACAACATCGTAGCCGCGATAAAGAAGGCGGCCAGGTACAGGAATTTTTTCTCCGTTTTCGCTGACTTCATAACCAACAACATCACCAATTCTTGTAAGCCCCACAAGAACGCCAGTTCCGTTTGAATTGCGAAGTCCGCGCTTTACATCATATTTTTGGTATAAATCTGGATTTATGGGATCGTTACGTTCGGCAAGTACTGAAAGTTTTTCTATAAAATCATTGTGTTTTGAATCTGTCATTCTTGCCTCCCAAAACTGCATATTTATTCATTGTATTTCGCAGATTTTTATAATTATACAAATTTTTTGCATCGTATACAAGCCCTTAGAAATCACTTATTTCTTCAAGGTATATAATCTTACGCATTTTTTTTCTGAAAAGCAATAAAATTCAATTTTCAACTCAATATTCTAT
>CAYXDA010000091.1:0-8517 GCA_964463615.1 uncultured Treponema sp. | reverse complement strand
TTTATAGAATAGGCAAAAAGCAAGTTTCTAAAGTTCATAAAATTTTAAACGATCTTTTTCTATTTACAATATACCTAGTTTTTCGCTATCTTTTTAGTGTGAGCAAAAATGTGGTTTTTAAAAGTGCGGAAAAAAATCCGGATGCGCTCCTTGCAGAATTTTTCGAAACTTTTCCGCAATACAATTCAGACGACTCAAAAAAGAAAATTTCCGAAGCCTGGAAATTTCTTCTTGAAAAAAGCAACGGGCTTACGCGCTCCTGCGGAAAGCCTTATTATCTTCATCCTATGCGGATTGCTTTTCTTTTGGCGCAAGACGAATTTGACTCTGACTGCATTGCCGCAGGAATTCTGCACAGCATGCCGACTTTAGGCGCAACTTACGACGAACTTGAAAAACGATTCGGAAAAGATGTTTCCACAATAATTCAAGGCACAAGCAAAATCACAAATGTAAAAGTCAATTCAAAAACGCTCCAGCAGGCAGACGCAATCAGAAAAATGCTTTTTGCAATGGTAGACGACGTTCGCGTAATTTTTGTAAAAATTGCAGACAAACTGGACAGAATGCGCAACATAAGAAATCTGGAAAATTCAAAACAAAGGCAACTTGCAGCAGAAGCCTTGGATATTTGGGCGCCATTAGCAGATCGACTTGGTATGTCAAACGTAAAAAACGAGTTTGAAGACTTAAGCTTAAAATACACAAATCCGGACGCATATCAGCAAATAAAATCTGTTATCAATCTAAAAAAAGACGAACGGGCTGAATATCTGAACAATGCTGTGAAAAAAATTCAAGCAGAAGCAAACAAAGCCGGAATAAAAGTTACAATTACAAGCCGCGCAAAGCATTTTTATTCAATTTATCAAAAAATGAGAAAACGCAACAAAGAACCTGCCGAACTTTACGACTTACTTGCGCTCAGAATAATCTGCGAAAAACAATCAGAATGTTACACACTCGTGGGAATAGTTCACAGCCTGTGGAAACCGCTGGCAGGCCGCTTTAAAGATTATATTGCAATGCCAAAATCAAACGGCTACCAGTCGCTGCATACAACAGTCATGTGCGAAGATCGCCCGCTGGAAATTCAAATAAGAACGCAAAAAATGCACGACATCGCAGAGCGCGGAGTTGCATCGCACTGGCTCTACAAAAAAGGCAAAAGCCACGATTTAGTAGATTCAACTCAACTTGCAATTTTTAATCAATTGCAGGAATTGCGTGAAAAACAAGTTACCGACGAAAACTTTTTTGCAAGCCTAAAAAGCGAACTTCTTGGCGATGAAATTTACGTTTTTACACCAAACGGCGAAGTAAAACATCTTCCGGAAGGAGCAAACGCCATTGATTTTGCCTATGCAGTCCATTCCGGAATCGGAGAAAAAATCGTAGGCGCAAAAGCAGACGGAAAAATCATTCCGATTACTCAACCGCTCAAAAACACCCAAATCATAGAAATTCTTACAAATCCGCAGGCTCATCCTACAGAAGCTCAACTAAAAGCGGCAAAAACATCAAAAGCAAGGCAAAAAATTCATGCCTGGCTGGTTGCAAATGACCCGAATTTTGTAGACAAAACCGCCATAGAAAAGCAAGAAGCGGCAAAAGCCGAGCACGAAGCGCAAAGCCACTCAATCCAAGACGAAAAGCGCAAAGGACACAAAAAAGGCGAAGGATTTATTGAACCGCAAAAAAATATCACAAAAGTGAAAGTTGCCGGCTCTTCAAATTTCATTTACAACTTTGCACAATGCTGCAAACCAAAATTTCCGGAGCCAATCGTAGGATACGTTTCTACCGCAAAAGGCGTAATGATTCATCGGGCAGACTGTCTTACCTACCTGCGCGTTCCAAACCACGAAAAAAAAACCGTTCCAGTCGAATGGGATTCAGGATTATAACCCTTTGAACGCAAACGGAAAACGCAACGGGCTTTCCGGCGTTCCGGCTTCCGCCTCATTCCTGCATTCCGCTCCGCTTCATTCCGGAACGTGCCAAAGGCACGCGCCTACAATCCCGCGTAAGTGGCCCAGCCGCGCAAACCGCGCACAAGCAGTTCCGCAACCTATTCCAAATAATAACTTTTGCAAGACACCTTTCCGTTCAGCTCATCCACAGAAAGAATTCCCCAACCGCGCCTTTGCAAATATCCGGGCAAATTATATTCAGCAAAACTTCCCAAATCGCTTGTACTTTCTTTATGAGTATGCCCATCAACAAGCGCAATAACATCGTTCTTCGCACAATAAGAAATAAATTTGTTCCGCTCAATAGAATTCTGCATAACATAATAAAAAAATCCATTGGCATAAGCCGGAACATGCATAAAAACCATTTTTTTACGGCCATTTTCATTATATTTCATATCGCGCAAAAACAATTCAAGCTGGCGCTCGCCTAAAGAACCACTTGCAGAATCCAAAAAATACCAGGTTAAAGTTTTAGTACGAAATTTATAAAAAGAAGTATACGGAAAACAATATTTTTTATAATTTTTCCAGCCGGCGTTATACAAATCGTGATTACCGACAACATTGTAGGTTTTTATTCCGAATTTTTCTTCCAATTTTTTGGTAAATTTTTCGTAATCTTCATATTCTTCTTCAAGTCCGTACTCTACAACATCACCAAGACAAACACAAAATTCCGGCAACCTTCTACCTTTTTCCACATAATTTTCGCTAATCCAAGCAAAAAAATCATCATCACGCCGATTTCCGTTTGCGCCGAGCCCTTCCGCACCAAAATGAACATCCGTAATTACAAGCACTTCATAAAAATCAAAATCTGATTCCGCAAATTCCGGTGACATTTTTGCAATCTCATACGCTCCCCTATTTTTTACCTCAACTTCTGCATCCAAATTTTTAAGTTCTTTGGAACGATTTCTAATTTCATCATCACGGAAAAAAAATTCATCCAATCCATAAGAATAATATTTACAAGATTCAAAAAGAAAAGCAAAAGTTACTAAAATAAAAAAAACGAATTCATTAAAAATGTTTTCTTTCATTAAAACTCCAATTTTATAAAAAGTCGCAAATCAATGCTGTTCAAATTTGAACTTAAAGTGAACATATCAATATACTGAATTTCAATTTGAGAGCCGAACGAAAAAATATCAAAAAAATTATAATCCACCGACAAAGAAAAATCCGGCGCAAACCAAATCATAAATCTGTAATCAGAATAAGAAGAAACCGAAAAATTAAGATTCAACTTTTGAACAGGCCTAAAATTAATTTCCGTCTTAAAAGCAATAGAATTATTTTTTATCCAGGGAACATCATCTTGAATTGCAAAAATTCTTGCATTTTTTCCGTGATAAAGAAAATTCAACATACAATCAAATTTCTTTTCAGTGTGATAAGCCAAATAAATTCCGCTTAAAAAATCAAGTTCAACAAAAGTATCATTGCAATGAACAAAATGAAAAATACTTTGCGCACCGGCATTAAAACAATTAAAAAAAGTAGGCGCATAAATTGCTTCCATAGAAAAATCCGTTTGCCCGGCCTGCGCCCGCACTCCAAGCCCTGCTTTAATTTCGTTCATATCCAACATTGCAGAAATATCCACCTTAGTTGTTAAAAGAGCAAAATCCGCACCATTTTCAACACTAACGCCATTTATCAAAGACCAATTTTTTTGCGGAGAATAAAAATTTACAATTTCAGCATCAGCGTTAATTTTTATAAAGCAAAGAAAAAAAACAACTATAAAAAACGGGAAACATTTTCTTTTTAAAATTTCAACCAAATTTTATCGCCCTGTATCGCGGATTTTTCCAGGAACATAATCAGGATCTTCAATCCTGATTAAAGAACCAGCCTGAAGCATTTTTTTTGTATAAATAACACAACTGTGTCCATCGCAAACCCAATTTCGCAAAGTTCCAGTTTCCGGGTCAACTAAAAACCAGTCGCCTTTCTCTGCTTTTTCAGAAACAACATCCGGCGAAACAAATTCAATTTCGTCATCAGTTTTTATCATATTCAACGGAACAATTTTATAAATATGCCAACCAAGTTTTTTTTCAACAGGCAAAGGATTCTTTTCCGGATGAATCTCATAATCTTTCAATCGGGCTTCCCGCGCCTTTGGATGCATTTCACTAAGTTCCCTTTCTTTTGCAACCTTAAAATCTTTTCCCGCAGAAAAAATCAAATCCGCCTCGCTCTCAGAAAGTTCATCCCCGACTTCCGCCGCAAGAATATACCTGCTGTCAGTTGCACCGCTTACAGTTTTATCCGCATCCGCAGGATTATAATAAAAACCAGTTCCGCTTTCTCTGTGACTGACATTTTCAAGCTCATCTATAAACGGTCTTGCCTCTTCCGCAGAGATTTTGCCATCCAGCGCATCCAGCGCTTTTCTGTATGCACGAGTTACAATCGCAACATAATAAACGCTTTTCATCCGGCCTTCTATTTTTATTGAATCAACCCCAGCTTTTTTCATATCATCAAGATGCTCAATCATCCGCAAATCTTTGCTGGAAAGAATTGCAGTAAAATCGTCGCCTTCAAAAACAGGAAAATATTCGCCCGGCCGTTTTTCTTCTTCAAGCAAAAGCCGCCCGGATTGCGCAAAATCTTTAATTTCCTGCGGATAATTTTTATAGCCGGCCGGAACAGAAAAATCCGACTGATCTGCAAAATCCGCATTTTTTCGCAAACCATCATCTTCCGCTAAGACCTTAAAGTTCCACCTGCAAGTATGACTGCAAGCACCAGCCTGAGCACTTCTTGCCGTAAGATATGCGCTCATCAGACAACGTCCGGCATACGCAATGCACATCGCTCCGTGGGCAAACGCTTCAAGCTCCATATCAGGAACAGCATCCTTAATTTCGCGAATTTCTTTCAAAGTAACTTCGCGGCCAAGAACAACACGCTTAAATCCCATAGATTTGTACATTTTCACAGCTTCACGGTTTACACAACTTGCCTGCGTACTAACATGCAAATCCGCTTCCGGAAAATACTTCTGCAAAATCGGAACAATTCCAATATCCTGCACAATAAACGCATCAATCGGATACGATTTAAAATAATCAATATTCTGCAAAAAATTATCAATATCGCGATTATGAAAAGAAATATTAAGCGCGCAATGAAGTTTTCGCCCCGGAAACTGCTGTTTCAAAGCAATTACTTTTTTATATTCATCCTCATAAAAATTATCAGCCTTAACTCTAAGCGAAAATCTTTTCAACCCGATATAAGCAGCATCCGCTCCATAAGCGTATGCATAATAAAGTTTTTCAACATTCCCCGCCGGAGAAAGCAATTCAATCATATTCAACCTTCTTTTTGTAGGGAAAAGCCTTTCCCTGGCTCGCATTTCATTGCTCGCCACCCTTTCCAGCGGGCTCAAACGCCGCCCGCAACGCCCGCTTCCTCAATCCTTAAGTTTTTACAACTCAGATTTTAAACTCTGCTCAAGCTTCGGCTTGTTTTCATAAATTTGCCGCCCAAAAGATTCATCACCACTGGTAACCTGAACTGCAATTT
The DNA here is from genome assembly GCA_964463615.1 of uncultured Treponema sp. Taxonomy (GTDB): domain Bacteria; phylum Spirochaetota; class Spirochaetia; order Treponematales; family Treponemataceae; genus Treponema_D. The sequence goes on along the minus strand of CAYXDA010000091.1, from coordinate 2,995 downwards.
TATAAAGCGCATCGTGGCTCGATTCCAAAAGTCCTTCCGCAAGCTGAAATAAATGCATCATATCCGGAAAAACATCAAGTTTGCTTTCAACATTACAAGCATGCAAAATTGAATTAAATTCCCTTGCATCATCAACAAGAATTTCCTTTTCTCCAACCTGGATATATGTCGGCGGAAAATCCAACAACTGTTCAGGAGTTGCCAAAAGCGGCGAAACAAGCGGATTTTCAAGATTTGAAGTATAAGTGTAAACATCCGCACTCTGTTGCAAAACTTCTTTGGAAATAACTTCATCCTGAACTTTTTTTTGCGCAAACAAAGGAGAATTCGGACTTAAATTAAGCCATGGAGAAAGCAATATAACTTTTTTTATACACTTTCTGTAGCGTTCCCGCAAATTCAACAAAAATGCAACTGCAATAGAAGCGCCCGCTCCGTCTGCCGCAATAATAAATTCCGGAAAATCCTCGTGCTTATTTCCGTTCTCATCAATACTTGCATCCAAAGAACGCGCAATCTGCTCTTCTGTAAAAAGCGCTCTAAAACTGGCCTGAACATCTTCAATCGCGGCAGGAAAAGCGTAAGTCGGAGCAAGTCTATATTCAGGAACTACAACCCTACTAAAAGTTCTGTTTGCCAAAACAGAGCAAAACGCCCTGTAACTTGCGCGCGAACCGCCAACAAACGAACCTCCGTGAATATAAAACATCACTCTTTTAGATGAATAAAGTTCCGGAGAAAGAATATCGCAATATACACCGCCATAATTATGTTCAACCCGCTCCACATTATTCGGAAGAATAGGTGTATAAAATGCGTCTTCTATTTTTTTTCTGAACATACTAATATTCAGTTTAGAAACATAAGCTAAAAGTTTCAGTTTTTTTACAGCCGCTTTTCTGTTATCACTTCCTGCCATAACAAAAAGTATAGCAAATCAACATATTTTTTGCTATTATTTACCAGACTTACTTTTCATATCTTGCCAGTTGCAAACAACTGCGATTTCAAGAGGTCCGCAAAATGCCAATAAAAATAAACGCAGATTTACCAGCCGTAAACACGCTGGAACAAGAAAACATATTCGTAATGACAAAGCAGCGGGCCGAAACCCAGGAAATTCGACCGCTAAAAATTGCAATCATAAATCTTATGCCAACCCGCGAAGTTACAGAAGTCCAACTTCTGCGCCTTTTAGGAAACACTCCAATCCAAATAGAAATTTCACTTGTTCGCATGGAACATCATAAATATAAACACACAGGAAAAGAATATCTTGAAAAATACTACATTCCATCCAGCGAAATTTTTAAAAACAAATACGACGGAATGATTATAACCGGCGCACCGGTAGAACAACTCCCGTTCGAACAAGTTGACTATTGGAGCGAACTTTGCAAAATAATGGATTACGCAAAAACAAACGTATTTTCAACACTTTATCTTTGCTGGGGCGCATTTGCCGGACTTTACCATTTGCACAACATTCAAAAAATCCAACTTCCTCAAAAACTTTTCGGCATTTTTGAAAATTCGCGAACAACAGCAAACGATTCGTTGCTTCGCGGTTTTGACGATATTTTTCCAATTCCGCAGAGCCGCCACACAACAATAAAAGAGGAAGACGTTCTTGCGTGCCCGGAATTAACAATCCTTGCAAGATCGCAGGAAGCGGGCGTAACACTTATAAAATCAAATAACGACCGCGAAATTTTTATGACCGGACACCTTGAATATGATGCAAACACGCTTGCCAACGAATATTGGCGCGACAAAAATAAAAATCTGCCAATAGAGCTTCCAAAACATTATTTTCCGCAAAACGACACAACACAGTTTCCTATTTCAACATGGCGCAGCACAGCGCACCTGTTTTTCAGCAATTGGGTAAACTACTACGTTTACCAGGAAACTCCTTACGATTTAAGGAATTTGGAAAGTTAAGAGCATTTAAAAAAAAAGAAGAGTGGATAACCGTTCTTCTTCTTAAACTTTCAGATTTTTTTTCGCTTACTATATGGGTGGGCAAGAGCACAGTTCAAACTTGCCAACAATGCCCCCCCCAAAAAAAACAAAAATTATAAATTATTTTTCATCAATTTGATAAATCCAAACAGAATCCAAACCAACCGAAAGATCTTTTATAGTTACAATTCCTTTTGACTTATAAGAAGAACCTATTTTAGCAGAAAGAAGCTTATCATTGTTTGAATAAATAAAAATTGAATATTGTCTTTTATTTGGTAAACCTAAAACATTGACACCATCTTTTATTTCAACTGAACCCATTGCCTTATACTGAAGTTCTTCTGGTTGTTTTGTAATCGGATTCACATTTTCCTCAATAGATTTTAATAAAACTTCAAGTTCTACTGTTTTTCCGTTTACATTTTTCTCAAAAAATTTTTTTGCATACAAATTAGAAACTGTCTTTGTAAGTTTGTAAACAAATTCAGGATCCGAAGATGCCTTAAGCAATTTCTGTTCATACTCTTCATCAGACCATGTAGAAATCCTTTTTGCAAGATCTGACTTTATTAAACCGGCAAGTTTTGTTTCTGTTGACTTAGGATTTTTTATAGGATTTGCATTTTTCAGTTCATTCCCATTTTTATCACAAGCAATGCTATTCATATCACTTACAGAAACATTAAGTTCATCATCTTCTTTAGATATTGCAACTGAATAGCTTTGTTTTATATAGCCAACAATATTTTTTTGAACAGCAAACCCGCCAACAACATATTCATCACTTGCAGGATCTACTTTTACAAGTGATGCATCAGTCCAGGAATCTTTATCACGGGCAAAATCAAAAACAACTGCAGAAATTTCTCTGCCTGCCGGAATCTTTTGCGCAACAGCTAAAGAAGAAAATAAAAATGCGAAAACAATGCAACCAATAATTTTTTTCATAAGACAACTCCTTTCTTGTCATCAATCAAATTCTAAGATGAATAAAAGCAAGTTTCTTTTAACCATCTTTGATTAAATT
>CAYXDA010000090.1:514-8617 GCA_964463615.1 uncultured Treponema sp. | reverse complement strand
TCATTATATTCTTATTCTTTTTTTGGAGTTTTTTATGGCACTTTATCCGGTAATTCTTTCTGGCGGCGCAGGAACTAGACTTTGGCCACTTTCTAACGGAAATCATCCTAAGCAGTTTTTGCCGCTTGTAAGCGAAAACACTATGATTCAGGAAACTTTGTTACGCCTTTCCGGGCTTGAGCATTCAGAGCCTGTTGTTGTTTGCAACGAGGCGCATCGTTTTGTTGTTGCCGAACAGCTGAATCAAATCGGAATGAAAAATCCTAAAATCATACTAGAACCGCTTGCAAGAAACACTGCTCCCGCGATTGCCGCTGCCTGTTATGAAGTTTTGCGCAAAGATAAAGATGCGGTTGTAATAGTTCTTCCAAGCGATCACGTTATTAAAAATAAAGATGCTTTTCAAGAATCCGTAAAAAAAGCAGTCAGCGAGGCGGAAAAAGGCTTTCTTGTAACGTTCGGAATTGTTCCGACTGAACCGAATACGGGCTACGGCTACATAAAAACCGGAGGAGAGGAAAACGGTTCTTTTGCGCTTGAACGTTTTGTTGAAAAACCAAATCTTGAAAAAGCAAAGGAATATCTTGCCGACGGAAATTACAGCTGGAACAGTGGAATGTTTGTTTTTAAAGCCAGCAGATTTCTTGAAGAACTGAAGAGTTTTGAAAGTGAAATGTTCGAACTTTCTGTAAAATCCGTTGAAACTGCAGAAACTGATTCTGATTTTGTACGATTGAACAAAGAATTCTTTGAGCAGATAAAAGGAAACTCAATCGACTATGCTGTTATGGAAAAAACAAAACATGGCCGTGTTGTAAAACTTGATGCCGGCTGGAACGATGTCGGCTCATGGTCTGCATTGTGGCAAATCAAAGACAAGGATTCGGACGGAAATGTTTTAAGCGGAAATGTAATAAATCTGAACAGCAAAGACTGTTACGTGAACGCATCCAATGCAAATGTTCCGGTCGGAATAATCGGTCTGGAAGATGTTGTTGTTGTAGCTTGTGAGGACGGAATTCTTATTTCTAAAAAAGACAAAGTTCAAGATGTAAAACTTGTCGCAGAAAAGGCAAAGAAATAAAAAACTCGGTGGTTTAAGCTTTCTAAAACTCTAAAGAATTAGAGTTATTAGCGTTAATTGATAATTTCGGCAGATTAAATCACCGAAAAATTGCAAGGAAAACAAATTATGAATCCGATATTTTTAAAGCCTGAAGTAAAAAATCTTATTTGGGGTTCGGAACAGTGGGGCATAAGTGCTCATCCGAACGGGGACGATTTTGTTCTGAACGAAGAATATAAGGGGCTTCACTTAAGTGATTTATGGAAAAATAAACCTGAACTTTTCGGAAATGCAAAAGGTGACCGTTTTCCGCTCTTAACAAAAGTAATCGATGCTAAAAAAGATTTAAGCATTCAGGTGCATCCTGATGACGAATATGCCGCAAAAAATGAAAACGGCTCTCTTGGAAAAACAGAATGTTGGTTCATTATGGATGCTCTTCCGGAAACGAAAATCGTAATCGGGCATAACGCAAAAAATTCCGATGAAGTAAAATCGATGATAGAAAATCATCAGTGGAATGATTTTATCCGCGAAGTTCCGGTTCATAAAGGCGATTTTTTCTTTATTGAGCCGGGAACTGTCCACGCAATCAAAGGCGGAACTGTAATATTGGAAACGCAGCAGTCAAGCGATATTACTTACAGGGTTTACGACTACGACCGATTGCAGGACGGAAAAAAACGTCCTCTGCATGTAAAACAAAGCATTGATGTTATAAAGGCTCCTTTTGAGGAAAAAAATGTTCCTTTGAATCAGAAAAAACAGCTTTCCGAAAAATTCACTCAACTTGTTTCATGTGACTATTTTACTGTCTGGCACGCAAAAATAAACGGAAATGTTTCTTTTGAACAGACAATGCCGTTTTTGCTTTGCTCTGTTATTTCCGGAAGCGGAAAAATTAATGGCAAAGAAATAAAAAGTTCAGAACATTTTATTCTTCCTTGCGGCTTTGGCAAAGTTTCTTTTGAAGGTGAAATGGAACTGATTTTGAGTTCGCTCTGATTTTATTTCAAAGTTTCGTATTCGGCAGTTTTTTTCATTATTTCGTCGTTTACGAAACTTTGGTCATATTTTTCAACAATTGTTGGTTCTGCGGAAAATAGCGACCGGCCCAAATACATTCCTTTTCCTTCAATTTTATTTCCCATCGCTTCAAGAATTGTAGGCAGCATATCGAATGAACTGAATTTTCGTTTTTGATTAACGTTTTCAAGTCCTTCCGCAGGATTTATAAAAATATCCAAAAATCGTCTTTTTTCATTTATTTCTTTTGCAGAAAGCAAAGAATTCCGTTCAATAAAATTATTTAAAACAGCATCTAAATAACAATGGTCTCCGGTTATTATAATTGTGGTGTTTTCATACCATTCTTGAGTTTTTGCCCATTCAAGAAAATTTGAAATCTGGCGGTCTGCGCACATAAAAACATTTTCAATATTTTCGCTGTGTTCATTTTTGCAGAGCGGGCAGGTGTAACCGTCTGGAAAGTGCGTGTCTACGGTAAGAAATCCGTAAGCAAACGGTTTTGTTTCGGAAGAAAGAGCGTCTAGCTCTTTGCGGGCAAAATCGAAGAGTTTTGCATCCTCAAATCCCCAGAAAACTTCGTAGTCAGGATTCAGCCATCCGTTTCTTTTGTACCAATCTATGTCGTGGATTTTAAAATTTTGTTCTTCCAAAACTGTGTCGCGGTTTTCAAACTGTTTTTTTGAACCCATTGAAAAAACAAGATTGTAATCCTGTTCATAAAGGAAATCGCCAAGTTTTTTCAGATTTTTTAGGCACCGGCGTTTTCCGTTTTCTTTTGTGAATGGGCTGAAATATGGAACTCCGGATGTTTTTGAAAGCAATCCCGCTACGGTCCAGCTTGTTCCGGAAAGATTTATGCCTCCGCTGATATTCTGCTCAGTTCGTCCGTCGCCAAAATTTATGTTTTCGTTTGCAAGATTGTAAATATTCGGAATTAAATCTTCGGTTAAAACGCCGCCTTTTTCCGGAATTGTAAAATCCGGTTCCATTGATTCCATGAAAATATAAATAAGATTTCTCTTGTTTTCCGGTTCAAGAATTTTAAAATCCTTTTCGGAAATAAAATTTTCTTCATAGAATTCAGAATAAACAGGTTTTCCTATAACCGTTTTTGCGATTTTAAAATAGTTCCAGATTTTAGTTGTAAAAACAAGAAGCAGAACTGCTGTAAAAAGCAAAATCAGGGAAATATATTTATGAAAAGTGTAAAGTTTTTCGCGGTTTTTTAGTGCAAGAATTGTAACAATTTTGTAAAGTGCAAATACAACAATTGTGGGAATTACAAATCCGAAAAGAATTGAAAGACCTGTTCCGCTGTCTGCTCCTGATGTATCTGCGGCAAGCACAAAAAATACATTCCAATGAAATTGCAGCGGATAATTTTTAAATCCCCATGGAATTGCAAAAAAAAACGATATTGATGTTAAAAGCGCCAGGTCCAACAATAAGAATTTTATAATTTTAGAAAATTTTTTTTCCATGAAACTACCTTGAGTTTTTGTTTTTTATGAATGTTTCAAGGCTCTGCTGCCATGAAGGAATTTTTATTTTTAATTCTTTTGCTGTTTTTGTGCAATCAAGCATTGGAAAAGAAGAAAGTTCGTGTTCTTCTGAAATTCCGTCTTCTACAGTGCAATTGCTTTCTGTTTTTTCGTATTTTCTTGCAAATTCAAATATTTTTTTTGCAAATTCAAATTGGTTTGTAAATCCTGCGTCTGCAAAATTATAAAAACCGAACGCAGGAATGCTGTTTTTTCCGAAAAATCCGATTGCTTTTTGTGTGCGCACAATAAAACGTATTGCGGTTTCTGCAACATCAGCGCAAAAAGTAGGCGAACCTTTTACATTTGAGGAAACTTTTACAGATCCGCTTGTTGAAAATTCATTCAGCATGTCTGATACAAAATTGTTTCCGTCATATCCGTAAAGCCATTGCGTTCTTATAACATAATATTGTGTTGTGGCGCTTGCTATTGCTTCTTCCGTCTTTGATTTTGAATTCAAATCTTCATAATCAGTTGAAATATGAATAAGTTTTGCGCTGTGATTACGTGCTGCCCGCGCAATGTTTGTGCATGCGGAAACATCAGAATTTTCGGTTGCCGCGCAATTTATAATCCATTTTATTCTGCCGATATCCGGATCAAGTTCGGGTTTGTTGTGATATTTTGTGTAAAATTCAGTTTCTTTTGAAAGAATAAATTTTTCAAAAGAGTCTGCTAATTCTGCATTAAGTTCACTTCCGGAAGAAATATATGGAAATTTTCCGTTTTCAAGCTGACGGCAAAGTTCTGTCCCTAAAGGTGTCTGTGAATTTACAACCCAAATCATTTTCTTGCCTTATATTTTCGTAAAAACGTAGTTGCAGAATGTTTTTATTCTGTTTATGAACGAAGTTTCTATTCTTTTTTGGAACATTGCAACTTTAGGTGCTTTGCATCCGCCCGCTCCGTAAAGAATCCAGTTGTCTCCGTCTTTAAAAAGTATAATCACGGATTTCAAGTTTTGTTTTTTTACGGCTGTCATACCTTTTACTTTTAGGCTGTTATTGTTTGAACTTATGTAAATAAGATAATCTTCGCCTTTTTCTATTGAAATCGGAGTTTCTATGTTTCCGAACGGGCTCATATAAAGATCTGCCTCGTATTTTTCTGTTGTTCCGCTGATCTGCTCTTTGCTTTTTATTTCCGCAGTTTTATAAAGGTCAAAGTAGCGGTCATGCTGCACAGACCAATAAGGAATTCCTGCGTAACTTTCTATGTCTGAAAGAACTGAATAAAGTTTTTCAATCAAATCTTCATTTCCTTCGTATGGTCGGATTTGTGCAAGTTCTGCAAGATAATTAGGATCTGTTTCGTCAATTTCTTTGCGGAGCGTCTGTGCTGCAAAACTTTCGCTGTCAATTGAAAGATTTTTGTATTTATCAATATTTCTTGTTATTACTTCACCGTTTTCAAGTTTTGCACGTTCTTCATCAGAAAGTTTGCTGTTGAACGGAATCGCAAAAACTGCCGCAGAGAAAAGAATAGCTGATGCTAAAAAAAAAGTTTTTTTCATAATTTATATTCCTACTTTCAAGATAATATAGTTAATTCTATTTCTTTTCAAGAAACACTTGTGATATAATAATAGTTACTATGATTTCGAACAATATTAAATCAGTATTACAGAACCCGGCTGCGGGGGTTATCCGCAAAATGTTTGAAGAAGGTGCTGTTCTGAAACAAAAGTTCGGAGCGGACAATGTATATGATTTTAGTCTTGGAAATCCGGATCTTGAACCTCCTGCGGAAGTTCAAGACGCGATAAAACTTATTGCCGAAGATACAAGCCACAATGCTCACGGATATATGTCCAATGCCGGTTATCCGGAAGCCCGTGCGGCGATGGCGCAAAAAACTTCTGAAGAGCAGGGGAGCAAAGTTCCTATGGATTGCGTTGTTATGTCTGTAGGAGCTGCAGGCGCAATGAATTCTGTTATAAAAGCTCTTGTAAATCCCGGCGATGAAATTATTGTTCCTTGCCCTTATTTTGCAGAATATGATCATTACATTCACAATCATGGAGCGGAAATATGCCGTGTTAATACAAAACGCGACTTCAGCCTTGATGTTATGGCAATAAAGGCGGCTCTTAACGAAAAAACAGCGGCTGTCTTAATAAATTCGCCTAATAATCCTACGGGAAAAATTTATTCAGAGGAAGATATAAAAGCCTTGGCGGATGTTCTTTATGAGTTCGGAAAGAAGAGCGGGCGTTTTCCTTATATAATAGCGGATGAACCTTACCGTGCTATTGTTTATGGCGGAAAAAAAGTTTCTCCTGTTTTTCCTTATTATAAAAATGCAGTTGTTGTTACTTCGTTTGCAAAAAATCTTAGCATTCCAGGAGAACGTATCGGTTATATTGCTGTAAATCCTGCTGCAGACGATGCAAAAGAGTTGGTAAGCGCCTGTATTCTTACTACAAGAATTTTGGGCTATGTGAACGCGCCTGCGTTCTTTCAGAAAGTTGTTGCAAAAAGCTGGAATGCAAAGTGTGATTATTCTTTGTATGAAAAGCGTATGAACGAAATTTCTGCCATAATGGATTATGCCGGCTTGGAATACGCAAAACCGGAAGGCGCGTTTTATCTTTTTGTAAAAGTTCCGGATTCTTGGAACGGAGATGACCTTGCGTTTACCGAACATCTTAAAAAATTTAATATTCTTTGCGCTCCAGGCAGCGGATTTGCAGGTAAAGGATGGTTCCGCATTTCTTATTGTGTTTCTGAAAAGACAATCTTGAATTCTAAGGAAGCATTCAAAAAAGCGGTGGAAACAAAATAACGGAAGCAACGGTGGAATAAAAATGAAAATTCTTATGGTTTCTGCCGAGGCTGTTCCGTTTGCAAAGACCGGCGGACTTGCAGATGCGGTTTCTGCTTTGGCTAAAGCATTGTCGGAAGAAGGGCAGGAAGTAAAAATTTTAATTCCTCGCTATTATTCAATTAACAGAATCGGACTTCGTCTGGAAAAAAAATCAGTTCTGTTAAATATTGGTTTTTCTGATATTGTTGTTGATTTTTACAGTTCAGATGTCGGAAATGCAAAAATTTATTTTCTTGATTATGAAAAACTTTTCGGACGTCTTGGAATTTACGGGGAAACCGCTCAGTCTTCTTATGCAGACAATCCGCTACGCTTTAATGTTCTTGCTCGCGCCGCATTTGAACTTTGCCGCCAGCTTGATTGGATTCCGGATGTAATGCATGCAAATGACTGGTCAAGCGCAATGGTTCCGGTTCTGCTTAAATTTTTTGAACGTAAGAACTTTGCAAAAACAAAATCTGTTTTTACAATTCATAATATGGCTTATCAGGGTGCTTTTTCAGATAAAGCATTTCCTTTGCTGGGGCTTCCTCCGGAATATAAAACAAAAGCCGGATTTGAACAGTTTGATTCCATAAATTTTCTTAAGGCTGCAATTGTGTGTGCAGATAAAATTACAACCGTAAGTAAAACCTATGCCAAAGAAATCAGCGGCGCAGATTTTGGTTGCGGTCTTGACGGTCTTATCCGAGTGCGTGAAAAAGATTTTGAAGGAATTGTAAACGGTGCTGATTTGGCAGAGTGGAATCCCGAAAAGGATAAATACATTCCTGCTAAATATTCAAAAAAATCTTTGGAAAGAAAATCAATAAACAAAGCCGCTCTTCAAAAACGTATGGGACTTTCTGTAAATCCGGATATTCCTGTTATAGGAATTGTATGCCGTCTTGCAGAGCAAAAAGGCATAAACGAACTTTTCCGTCCGAATTATGGCGCTATGTACAGAATGTGCAAGGATTTTAATGTTCAGTTTGTTCTTGCCGGAACAGGGGAGTCTTGGTGCGAAGAAGAAATAAAAAATCTTTCAGAAAGTCTTCCGAATTTCGTTTCTTTCGGCGGTTATGCGGAAGAAATAAGCCACCTTATAGAAGCGGGCGCAGATTATTTTTTAATGCCATCAAAATATGAGCCTTGCGGATTGAATCAGATTTATTCGCAAATCTACGGAACTTTACCGATTGTTCATGATACCGGCGGTTTAAGCGACACTGTAGTTCAATTTGATGAAAAAACAGAATCCGGAACGGGATTTAAATTTTACGATTTAACGCCAGACGCTATTTATGGCACGGTAAAGTGGGCATTATCTTTTTTTGAGAATAAGAAACTGATAAAAAAACTTCAGGTTCAGGCAATGAGCCAGGATTTCAGCTGGAAAAAATCTGCGGATGAATATATAAACAAAGTTTATAAATCCTAATCTTTCTGCTGTTTTTTATTCCACATTATTTCCATTAAAATAAAATCCTTCAGTTTTGCGGAAAAATCGCTTTTTTCTACTTCTATGTTTATTTTTTCCAGCGCCTGTTGAATCAGCGGATTTTTTTCACAGCTTGATGCGCTTGCGCCTGCATAAAAAAGAATGTCCAGAAAAATTTTTGCAGCCGTTTTTTCAGGAATTTTCAACATTTCAGAAAG
>CAYXDA010000090.1:0-504 GCA_964463615.1 uncultured Treponema sp. | reverse complement strand
AGCCGGATGCAAAACGAAATTTCAAACTCGTAGTATTTTTTCTTAAAAGCCGCAAGCCTTTCAACTGTAACGTTTTTTTCTATAATCGATGTTAAAATCGAAACGTAGCGTAAATATTCCTGATTGGCATTTAAAATTCCAGCCCATACTTCCGCAATCACTTCCGGTGAAAAATTGTTTTTTTCAGGAAAAGCGGCAAATAACGAAGAAAAGTAAACTTCCATTTTTTCTTCAATTATGGCAAGAAAAATTTCTTCTTTAGTTGTAACGTATTTATATAAATTTGCGCGCGACCATCCTAAATTTTCAGCAATCGTCGTAAGTGTTATATCAGAAAACGGATGTTTTTCAAAAAGCATATCAGCCGCATTTTTTATTTCGCTCATCCTGAATTCTTTCTGTTCATTGCTTCTTGCTCTTATAAAATCACTCATATTTTAAATTTACTAGATGGATTTAAAAAAATCAATAAGCGACGCAGTGTAAATAAGATAACTTTTTTTG
>CAYXDA010000089.1:0-8761 GCA_964463615.1 uncultured Treponema sp. | reverse complement strand
TTAAAATATGCCCTACAAACAAAGATGTAGGAAGAATTCTTGGAATTTGTGAACTCCAGGTAGGAAATTATATAAAAAATGCAGAAAATTTAGCAGAAGAAATGAAAACCGACATTTTGAGCACTGAAATGAATACAAAAAATTCATAGACTACGGCTGTTATTTTTTATAAAATTATAATATGAAAATTTATTTAGCAACTGGAAACAAAAACAAAAAAAGAGAAATGAGCGAAATTCTTTCCGATCATAAAATTGTAACTCCTGACGACGAAGGAATCGCATTCAATCCTGTAGAAAACGGCACTACTTTTTATGAAAACAGCATTATAAAAGCAAAAGATCTGTTTTCAAAAGTGCACTGCCCTGTTATTGCAGATGATTCCGGCATTTGTGTTGACGCACTGGGCGGAATTCCTGGAATTTATTCTTCGCGTTATGGCGGACCGGATTTTCCAAAAGGCAAAACGGATGGTTCAAAAACACCGCAAGATTTGCAGAACCGCTTTTTAATAGAATCTTTGAACAAGGTCTTGGATAGCGGAAAAACAGATTATTCAAATTTTTTGAACGGACCACGTTCCGCACACTACACATGCGCAATGGTTCTCTACCTTGGCGCAGACAGAGTTTTTGTTGCAGAAGAAACAATGGAAGGCACTATAGTAAATAGAATAGAAGATTCTGCCGGTTCAGGAGGATTTGGTTATGATCCTATATTCTTTCTTCCGCAATATCAAAAAACAGCGGCTCAACTTTCCGCAGAAGAGAAAAATGCAATATCACACCGGGGTAAAGCAACTCGTGCGCTTGTCAGTTTGATAAAAAATCTTCAGGATTTTGAAAGATAGAAAAAAATAAAAATTTTTCATTTTTATTAAATTTTCATTAAAGTTTTTTAACCTAGTTACCGAAAATGGAATAAGAAAAGTTTTGGCTTGTACGTTTTCAAATACGGCAGCCGGATAATTCTGTTGCAAATGAGTGTAGATGTGGCCTTGTAAACAGATACACCATTTGCATTTTTCGGGACAGCAAGGATGCTGGCCTTAAAGATTCCAAGGAGGAACAAACTATGGTTATCAACCACAACATGTCGGCAATGTATGCCAATCGTCAGCTGGGAGTTACAGGACTCGGTCTTTCAAAAGATATGGAGAAACTTTCTTCCGGTGAAAGAATCAACCGCGCAGGTGATGATGCTTCAGGACTTGCAGTTTCTGAAAAGATGCGCGCACAAATCCGTGGTTTGAATCAGGCTTCACAGAATGCTTCTAACGGCATCAGCTTTATTCAGACAACAGAAGGATATTTGCAGGAAACTACAGATATTATGCAGCGAATCCGCGAACTTGCAGTTCAGTCATCAAACGGTATCTACAGCGATGAAGATCGTATGCAGATTCAGGTTGAAATTTCTGCTCTTGTTTCTGAAGTAGACAGAATCGCTTCTTCTGCTCAGTTCAATGGTATGAACATGCTTACAGGCCGCTTTGCTCAGCCTACAGGTGAAAATGTAGTAACTGGTTCAATGTGGTTCCACATCGGAGCAAACATGGATCAGAGAATGCAGGTTTACATCGGAACAATGTCTTCAACAGCATTGGGAATCCGTGAAATCGGTACTGAAACAAAACTTTCACTTGCTACGCCGGAAGATGCCAACCGTGCAATCGGAACTATCGATGAAGGTCTTAAGAAAATCAACAAACAGCGCGCAGATCTTGGCGCTTACCAGAACCGCATGGAATATGCAATTCGCGGACTTGATATTTCTGCTGAAAACCTTCAGGCTTCTGAATCACGCATCCGTGATACAGACATGGCCAGCAAAATGGTAGAGTTCACAAAGAATTCTGTACTTCAGCAGGCAGGAACAGCAATGCTTGCTCAGGCTAACAACCAGTCACAGAATGTCTTGTCTTTACTCAGATAGTGTAATATAATTGTGTATGGGGCTTTTGCCTCATACACAAGATTGTACGTTATTTTTCTACTCTTCTCTTCAACTTATGTTATAATAATCGTACATAAATTATGCACTGTTTTGGCGTGTTTTCAGAAACGCTTTAGTTCTTTGAAAACGTGCTCTTCATAATGCCGAAGTGACGGCAGAAACAGTAGGTGTGGAAACAAACTTACTGTTTCTGCTGTAAGGGTCTGAAACTGAACAGGAAGGCGCAAATCCTTTTCAGCCCGCACCAGGCAGAATACGGAACATGAAGTTCCGGATTAATAGACATGGAGGGCACAAATATGATTATTAATCACAATATGAGTTCTTTGTATGCGGATCGTGTACTCGGCATTTCTAATGACGGTATCATGAAAAACATCGAAAAACTCTCTTCAGGTGAAAGAATCAACCGCGCTGGCGACGATGCTTCAGGACTTGCAGTTTCTGAAAAAATGCGTTCACAGATTCGCGGCTTGAATCAGGCTAGCAGAAACATCGAAAATGGTGTTTCTTTCATTCAGACAACAGAAGGATATCTTACAGAAACAACAGATATTCTTCAGCGAGTACGCGAACTTGCAGTTCAGTCTGCTAACGGAATCTACAGTGAAGAAGACCGAATGCAGATTCAGGTTGAAGTTTCGCAGCTTGTTTCTGAAATTGACAGAATTGCCAGCCAGGCTCAGTTCAATGGAATGAATATGCTTACAGGACGTTTTGCATCAGAATCAAATGATGTAATGCAGTTCCAGATAGGAGCAAACATGGATCAGAGCGCTCGTGTTTACATTGGAACAATGACAGCACAGGCACTTGGACTCCGTGGTGCACAGGGTTCTGAAGAAGCAGTTTCTATCAGCAATCCGGAATCAGCAAACGCTACTCTTGGTGCTGTAGATGCAGCTTTGACTAATGTTACTAAGCAGAGAGCAGATCTTGGCGCTTATCAGAACCGTTTTGAAATGGCAAAGAAAGGCGTTGATATTGCTGCTGAAAACACACAGTCTGCAGAATCTCGCATCCGTGATACAGATATGGCTTCTGAAATCGTTCAGTACACAAAAAATCAGATTCTCACACAATCTGGTACTGCAATGCTTTCACAGGCAAATTCTCAGTCGCAGAATGTTCTTGCATTGTTGAGCTAGAATCTTAATTGTTAAAAGATTGCTGGATGTCATCTTTTGACAATTAAACATGGAATGGGAGGGGTGCGCCCCTCTCCCATTTTTTTTCAAGGAGGAAGCCTTATGAATACTATTGGTTCATTGGGGCAGACGTTGGCCATGGAAGGCCTGAATCTAAACAGCAGTGCTGTTACTCCGACAAAAACATCAGCAGCAAAAGCAGGCACTGTAAACGTTCTGAAAACCCCGACAGGTTCAGAAGTTGTTAACAATCTTGTTCAAAATATGGCGGAAATAAAAGCAGATGCAGAGCAACTGCAGAATATGTCCGACTTAGTTATGGGCAGGAAGTTACAGTTCAATGTGAATAAAGAACTTGGCACTGTTGTCGTAAAAGTCGTAGATCCAAGTACCGAACAGGTTGTAAAGGAGATACCTTCTGAAGATATTCAGAATTTAAAGATCAGAATCAGAAAGGCAATTGGTGTGCTTTTTGACAAGATTGTTTAAAATTCAGCTTCAGATTCATTTATTATGGCAGGAATAAACATACCAGGTGTTACAAACCAATATAACACAAATGAAACTGTTGAAAAACTTATGCAAATTGAGCGTATTCCGCTTACAAGGGAGCAGAAAACGCTTGATTCGTATAAGGCGCAACAGGAAGCCTGGCGTTCTGTTAACAGAAAAATGACATCTCTTAGAGACAGCGTAAAAAATCTGTATTCATTTGATAATCCGTTTAATAATAAAATAACCTCTTCTACAGAAGAATATGCAATTACAGCAGAAGCAACACGAAAAGCCGCTTACGAATCTTTTAAGGTAGATGTAATTCAGCCGGCAACAACAGACCGTTTTCTTACATCAGAACTTGACGCAGACACTAAAGTTCCAGCCGGAACTTACACATACAAAATAAATGACAAATCCGTAACAATGCGCTGGAAAGGCGGTTCTTTACAGGATTTTTCCAATGCGCTCAACAGACGTGGCGGAAATCTTTTAAAAACAAGAGTTATAGGCGCTTCAAAAGGAAAGAAAACACTCTCCATTGAATCGCTTAAAACAGGTGCAGAAAATAAACTCATATTTGAAGATGATGCAAAAACATTTGCTGAATCAAGCGGAATGATTATCCGCGTAAAACCGAAAACAATTGAATTCGGCGCAAACCGCAATGATTACAGAAATGTTCAACAGACCGTGCAGGAACAATTGCGGATGCCGCAAATTTCTGCAAACAACCTGAAAATGGCAGACGGAAACATTATCGTTCCACCACGCGGTGGCTATTCGCTCAATATTCCGGATTCAGTTTCAGAAATGCAGAACGGTCACATTCAATTTACTATTACAAAAGAAGATGTTGCAGATATTACAATTGCTTTAAATAAACAAGAATCAAAACCTGTACTGCCGGATTCCGGAAGCGCTTCCTTTAAGGATGTAACAATTGTAAATGTGCCTGTTAACGCAAATTTACCGCCGGAACCGCAAAAAAAGCCAGAACCTCTGGATTCAATCACAACAAATGATGTTCTTTTTGTAAAAATGAAAGATGGCAGCGAAAAACAAATCTCAACGCAAAATCTTCTTTCTGAAACAGAAACCAAAATCGACATCGCATTAAGCGATTACAAAAACATTGACTCAATTATTTTACGGAACAGAAACACAGGAGTAACTCTTTCTGTTTCTTCAGTTTCTGCGTTAAATCCTGCAGAAAACAAAGGATTTATGCCGCAGCATGCAATATCCAACGCAGATGACGCAATAATAAAATACGAGGGAATTACAATCCGGCGTCCGACAAACACTATTGATGATGTTGTTCCGGAAATAACATTGAACATTACCGACAAAACAGATAAAACTGCAACTATTTCTGTAAAACCGGACACAGAATCAGCAAAAGAAGCTTTGATTACATTTGTAGGGCAATACAATCAGGCTATCGCAGAACTGAACATTCTTTCCCAGAACAAGCCTGAAATAATTGCGGAACTTGACTATCTTTCTGATGATGAAAAAAAGGCGGAACAAGAAAAACTTGGAATGTTCAATACAGACTCTTCGCTTACGAGTTTGAAATCTTCCATGCAGACAACAACATCCGCGAACTACAACTTCAGCGAAGACGCGCAGATAACGATGCTTTCTCAGATAGGGATTGCAACGAACGCAACAAGTTATTCCGGCTACACGCCAAGCAAACTCAGGGGCTACCTTGAAATTGATGAAAAAAAACTTGATTCTGAACTTGAAAAACATCTTGAAGATGTAAAAAATATATTCGGTTACGATTCTGACGGAGATTTGATTGTTGACTCAGGAATTGGATACAGACTGGACAAGCAATTAACAGCATATGTTCAATCAGGTGGAATTTTTGCAACAAAAACATCCGCACTTGACTCACGCATAAAATCTTCCGAACAAAAAATTGCCCGTCTTGAGACTCAAATGGACGATAAAGAAGCTGAATTAAGAAGCAAATACGGCCAAATGGAAGGCGCGCTTAACAGTTTGGAATCGCAGCAGAATACAATAAAAAACTTCTCTAACAGAGGTAACAACAACTAAAGGCGGAAATAATGGAATTCTACATTAATGATGAAAAAATTGATATTTCGTTGGATAAAGAAAAAACAGTCGGCGATGTTTTAAAATCTTTTGAAATAATGTGTGAAGAAAACAACGCGGCTGTAATAGAAATAAAAATTGACGGAAATCAGATTACAGCAGAAAAATTTGATGAGTTCACCCCGAAAATTCTGGACAACAATATGAAATTTGAATTCAGTGTTGTAACTCATCAGAATATAAAGGATGCATTCATCCACCTTTCAGTACTTTTCAAACAGCTTGCAGAACGGCTTGAAAAGGTTCCTGTTGAACTGCAGAGCGGAAAAACGCGCGAAGCAAATGATTCTATAAAAACACTTGCCGACAGCATAGATGAATTCTGCCACGTAGCAACACTTGCTGCCCTTTTCCAGGATTACACAGAAGTAAAAATCGCTCAAAAACCATTTCCGGAATTTTTTAAAGAATTTTCTCCAGTTCTTTCCGATTTTGAAAACGCATTGAAAGAAAATGACACCGTAACAGTAGGAGATCTTGCAGAATACGAAATTTGCCCGCGACTTATTTCTATTGCAGAAGCATTGGAAGGTTTGGCATGAACTTTGAAATGCAGGATTTAAGAATAAGAAGCGTTCCTTTCAGTTCAATAATAACTCCAGCAGTTTTACTGCTTATAATTTTTATGGCAATATTTGCAGTTGCAATTGCGGTTATTTTGTTGGTATTAAAAAATAAAAAGGAACAGGAACAGACACCGGAATGGATTGAAGCGCAAAAAAAAAGAAAAACAACAAAAAATGATATTTCCGTTTTTTCAGAAAAATACAAACTAAAACCCGAAGAAATATCATTTTTATGGAAACTTTGCCGCTCATACAAAATTCCCAACATACTTTACGCAGTAAAAAACATAGAAAATCTTAATCATTATTTTGAAAGATACTATGCAGAAAATAAGAACGGATCTGAAGAAAATTTGAATCTTATGTTCAGGTTAAAATTCAGAATTGAACGGATTTTTGCCGCTTCGCAAACTATAACTTCAACAAAAGTTCTTACAAAAAATATGCATATAAGCGAAATTTTTCCGGATGGAAGTAAAAAACATTTTTACATATATAAAAATGAAAAAGATTTTCTTGCAATAAAAATAACTGAAGAATTCTTTAATTCTGATGAAAAGCCGGGAAATCTTGCAAAAGTCGCATTCACTTTCATTTCAGAAACAGGCATGCGCTATGCGTTTATTTCGCGGCTCCTCCGCTATGAAAAAGAAGAAAACAATTTTCTTATGCTGATTTCCCATTCAAATGATCTTATAACAAAGCAGCAGAGAAACTTTAAGAGAATGAACATTGATGAAAAGTGCAAAATCGCTTCTCTAAAAACGGAAACAAACAAAAAAAATGAAAAAATCTATGTTCCTTCAGAACAAAAATTTGACTGCATGCTGACAAATATTTCCGGCGGAGGATGCTGTATTTCAACTACCCTACCCATAAAAGAAGGACAGTTGATTTACATAGAATTCTCTTTGGAAAACGAAATGGCCGGACTGAACGGAACAATTGTCCGCACAAGAAAAGCATCAACCCAAGGACTTTTTAATATTCACGTACATTTTATCAATATTCCGATAGATATTCAGAATAAAATTCTTGCTAAAGTTAACGGTTATAATTAAAATATAGAATTATGAAAATTTTGGACTTAAAAAATCTTTTCCGAGAGGAAGGATACATTTATTACAGACGCAATTTTACCGGCACCGCAGACATAGAAGTTCCCGGACAAACTTTAGAAACAGACATAGATTTCTGCATAGAAACAGATCCTCTTGGACAAAAATCTGTTGACATTCAGTTTTTAAAACCTGTAAATTATCCGGTTCTTCCTATAAAAAAAGCTTTGAAAGATTACATTTTAGTTCAAGATTCAGAAGGTAAACTGCCGTGATAAAATTCAGAACAACTTCACCGGAAGAAACTATAACGCTCGGAGAAAAAATCGGTTCTTTATTAAAAAAAGGCGATATAATTGCGATGCAGGGAACTCTTGCCGCCGGAAAAACTACAATAACAAAAGGAATTGCAAAGGCGCTCGGCATAAAAGATACAATTACCAGTCCGACATTTTGTCTTATAAGTGAATATGAAGGAAAAATGCCTTTATATCATATGGATGTATATCGCTTGGACGGTGCAGAAGATTTTGCAAACCTCGGCACAGAAGATATGCTTTATGGAGACGGAATTTCCATAATCGAATGGAGCGAAAAAATTATGGAAGAACTTCCAAAGAAAACAATCATTTTAAAAATTGAACCGAACGAAGACAACTCAAGGACAATTTCTCTTGAAAACTGGCCTTACGAAAACATCATAGCATAACAGGAGCAAAACAATGAATGGACTTGCGATTGACACAGCTGTTTCAAAAATTACAATTTCCGCAAAAAAAGAAGACCACACAGTAAGCGAGATTTTTGATATCGGAATGAAACAGTCAGAAACATTGTTGCCTGCAATTCAACATACACTTGAAAAAATCGGACTGCCCGTTTCCGAACTCAATTATATATGTATTGCAAACGGTCCAGGTTCTTTTACAGGTTTGCGCCTGGGCTTTTCCGCAGCAAAAGCGATAGAAATGAAAACTTCCGCCCCATTATATGGAATTGACACGCTTGATATTTATGCGGAAAATTATAAAAACTTTCCATTTGTTGTATTAAGTTGTATTGATGCAAAAAAAGACCGTTTTTATGCAAAAGCATTTATTAATAAAAAAGAGATTTTTAAAGACGGCGACTACACTCCGGAAGAAATTGCGGAATTTATAAAAAATTGCAGTTCCGAAACAGTTATTATCTGCGGAAGCGGCTCTGCCGTGCTTTCGGAACAGTTAAAACCGCTTACAAATAAAAATCTTATTCCAACTGATTTTAATATAAATTCCGGAGAAATACTTTTTTCGATGACAGAAAAGAAAATTCTTGCAGGCGAAAAACCTATGAACGATTACGACGGTCCGTTCTATTTAAGAGCAAGCGAAGCGGAAGTTAAACACAACGCATAGTTCTGATT